>JAFGME010000136.1 GCA_016927695.1 Bacteroidales bacterium | reverse complement strand
TCGCTATATTTTTCTTTCCCGTGGGTTTCTTTAATTTTCCTGATGTTGTGTTTTTTGATTTGGCAAAACCAAAATACTACATTTGGGGAAAACCTAACGGGAGTACCCCATCTTATCTTATTTTAGTCGGTCGGTAGTGATATTCGATGTTGAACATTCTAAATCCTTGTCCGAGCTTATCTTATTTTTATATGGAATAATAGTAAAGCGGAAAGCAAGGCTTTCACCTTGCAGTCCGGCAATGGATTTTCAAAATTTCAGGAAGGCAGTTTTTTTCTTGCTTCTCTATCCGGATCATTTTGAACTTCACATACATCATCGAGTACCATGGTCTCTCCGATCTCTGCAGTATACACAGGCCATTCCGGAAGTCCGCCGCCGTTAGGATCTCCTGTTTTCATGAACTGTAACAACGATCCGGCCATCTTCTCTGACAGAGCCCTTGGTCTTTCACCACCTCCGGTAGAAGACAGGGATACGTCCGTGTTGTAAAACCAAAAGGTGATATCACTGCAATGGAATGCGCGTTGGCGACCGTCAAACAAAGGTGATTGCCAGCAGAACCAGTCCATATACACATTCGCCGGTTGCTTTGCTTTCTGGTTGGCCAATGCAACGGCTCCCTCACGGGTACTCAGCAACATCGACCATATCTGGATAGGCTTCTGATCAGGGAAATTCGCTGCATAGGCATCAACTATCTCACCGGTCTTTTCTCCGTAATTTTCCTGCAATTTTTCCTTGACACCATCTAAAGTAATTTCTTCAAGGGAGGCATCATCTCTGTTAATAGGGGATTCATTCTTAGTGGAACTGATGATCATGGGAATTTCTGCTGCCAAAGGTGTGGCTTCAGGATGGTAGGGGTGCTGAGGCAGATGGATGCCATCCACAACAGGACCAAAAGTACGTGAGATCGTTCCTCCTTCTTTCCTGACATCTGCATTGAGCTTCTCGGAGGCAGCTGTAGCTATGGCATAGTAATCCTGCCATGGCATTTCCTGAAGCCTGTCAATCTGCGATGGTGATAAACCCGCCTCCTTCAATATATAGGAACCCATCCTCCGGCTGTATTCCTGGTCCACCTGTTGCAGTCTGGCCCCGCTTAAAACTACGGCCTTGTGGAATAGTCCCTTTGCACCAGGCATGGCAGTGGTTGTGGTCACTTTCGAACCTCCACCGGATTGTCCCATGATGGTCACGTTTGCGGGGTCCCCGCCAAAGTTTTCAATGTTGTCATGGATCCATTCCAGGGCTGCAACCAGGTCAAGCATCCCGGCATTTCCCGAGGCGGCATATTTCTCACCACCAATACCTGAAAGATCGGAGAAACCGATCGGACCAAGCCTATGGTTCACAGAACAGAATACCACATCACCCAGACGGGCAATGTTTTCACCGTTATATCCGGGCTGTTCGATGGCATTACCGTTGGTAAAGCCTCCGCCGTGCATCCACAGCAGTACCGGCCGCTTTTTGCCATCATTTATACCGGTTGTGAATACATTGATAGCCAAGCAATTCTCGCTCACGTCGTCATAGTGCCAGGCATCCTGAAATGCCTGGTACTTATTGGCATATCTGTTATCCATCGGCTGTGGTGCGGCATTGCCCCACCATACAGCAGGATAGACACCTGTCCATGATTCAGGTTTCTGAGGTGCCATGAAGCGATTCTTTCCCGTTGTGTCAGCACCATAGGGAATGCCCAGAAAATGGTATATATCCCTAAGGATGTATCCCCTTACCTTTCCGTTAGTTGTTTCGGCCACTGCAATATTGTCCCCGATGAACAGCACCTGACCATCTTTATTTGCAGCAGGTGAAACACACGACATCATTGCGAGGGGTGAAGCCAGGGTAAGTCCCGCTGTTCCTGCACCCAGATGCTGGATGAATTCTCTTCGGTTGGTTTTCATAATAGCTAAGGTTTATTTATTAATAATTAAGTTATGGTCCTAAAGGACCAGATGTCAGATACTGGTTGTTTCTAATATCCTTCATAAGGTGGCAATGTTTTTATGGCTTCGCGGTCAGGAGCATACCGGACTTCACATACGTCATCAAGGAACATCAGTTCGCCCTGCCCGGAGGTATACCTGGGCCATTCTGGCAATCCGCCACCGTTCGGATCCCCTGTCTTCATAAATTGCAGCAGTGAGCCGGCCATTTTCTCCGAAAGGGCTCTGGGCCTTTCACCACCTCCCGTATGGGAGAACATCAGATCCGTATTGTAAAACCAGAAACAGATGTCCAGGCAATGGAAAGCACGAAGACGGTTGTCGAAAAGCGGAGGTTGCCAGCCAAACCATGCAGTGTAAACCGGCGCTTCCTGCTTGACCTTTGCATCCGCAAGAATGACGGTCCGCTGACGATGTGTGGTGATCATTGACCATATCTCAGCCGGATTTTTGTCCGGGAATGCACGGGCGTAGGCATCTACAATTTCACCGGCTTTTTCCGCGGTCAGATCATTGAAAGTCCCGCCTTCAGCCAGCTCCTTTTTAACGCCGTCGAAAGAAATGGATTCAAGCGATGAATCCTGCCATGTGGGAGATGATTCATTGGTGGCCGAGCAAATGATCATTGGAATATTCTTGGCAGTATCAGGTGCTTCCGGGTAATACGGATGCTGTGGAATTATCGTGCCGTCTGCATTCGGCTGGAACACCCTTCGTGCACCTTCAAGGTGACTTCCTGTATCTGCAAGGAGTTTTGATCCTGCTCGCATTGCCAGTTCGTAATATTCCTGCCAGGGCATTTGCTGCAACCTGTCTATCTGAGTAGCGTTCAAACCTGCTTCCTTTAAAATATAGGCTCCAACCTGACTGGTTAGCCCCTTGTCCATAAGTATGGGTGTGGCACCACTCAGGATAACGGCTTTGTCTACCAACCCGGCTGCAGAAGGCATTGCGGTGACTGTGCCTACTTTGGCACCGCCGCCGGACTGTCCCATGATGGTGATGTTGTCAGGATCGCCGCCGAAATTGGCAATGTTGTCTCTGACCCATTCCAGCGAAGCCACCAGGTCGAGTGCCCCCACATTTCCAGATGCGGCATATTTTTCTCCGCCGACTGCAGAAAGATCTGAAAAGCCAAGAGGGCCCAGCCTGGAATTCATTGAACAGAATACCACATCACCAAAACGGGCGAAGTTTTCACCAATGTACCCGTCATGTTCGATGGCATTTCCGTTCGTCCATCCTCCACCATGCATCCATACCAGCACGGGTCTTTTTTTACCGTCATTGTATCCTGGAGTAAATACATTGATCCGCAGACAGTCTTCACTTACATCATCATAATTCCAGTGATCCCTGAATGCTCCATATTTATTTGCATATCTGTTTTCCATTTCCTGTGGAGCGGTATTGCCCCACCATATGGCAGGATAGATGTCTGACCATGGCTCCGGCTTAAGAGGGGGCATAAAACGGTTGGCTCCTGAAGTATTGGCACCATAGGGGATACCTAAAAAATAGTAAACGTCCCTTAAAATATAGCCCCTGACCTTGCCGTAGTTAGTTTCGGCGATGGCAATATCATCCCCGATATACAGTAACTGATTGTCCTCCTTGTCTGCTGAACCCTTGCAGGAAGAAAAAGCGATCGGAGATGCCAGTCCCAGACCGGCCGTACCTGCTCCCAGGGTTTGAATGAATCCTCTTCTGTTGGTTTTCATAAGTTAATTTTTATTGTATAATTTAGGTATAATTAAAAATAAGGTGAAATGAATGAATGCATAAATTAACTGCCTCAGGCTACTTTATACTAATACCCTTCATATGGCGGCAGTATTGCCCTGGCTTCCTTGTCCGGGTCATTCTGGACTTCACAGACTTCGTTCAGGAACATGGTTTCACCGGTCCCTGATGTATACCTTGGCCATTCAGGTAATCCGCCACCGTTAGGATCTCCTGTTCTCATAAATTGCAAAAGTGAGCCTGACATTTTTCTCGACAAGGATCTTGGCCTTTCTCCTCCGCCTGTATGTGTTAACATCAAATCCGTATTGCTGAACCAAAAGCATATATCAAGGCAGTGGAAAGCTCTCATCCTGTAATCGAACATTGGTGGTTGCCATCCAAACCATGCAAGATAAACAGGAGGTAACTGTTTGGATTTTACATCAGCAAGCATTACGGACCTCTGCCGATATCTTGTTGAAAGCATCGACCATATTTCAACAGGTCTTTTATGCGGAAACGCTTTAGCATAGGCATCAACTATTTCACTTGCTTTTTCAGTTGAAAGACCTTCTTCAGGTCTTGCTCCGTCAGTGTCACCGTAATAGTTTTTTCTCAATTCTTCCTTCACTCCCTGAAAGGATATTGATTCAAGGGATGGATCAAGCCAGCTCGGAGATTGCTCCTCAGTGGCTGAGCTGATAATCATCGGTATTTCAGCGGCATTTGGTGACGCTTCAGGATGATATGGATGATGTGGAATAAATCCTCCATCCACATGAGGCCAGTAAATTTCCCTGGTCTGGGAAGGACTCATACCCAGATCTTTCAGAAGCTTTTGTTCTGCGTTAAGTGCCAGGGCGTAATAGTTTTGCCACGACATTTCCTGGAGCTTATTTATTTGTGAAGCATTTAGTCCTGCCTCTTTCAACAGGTAGGCACCAGCCCTTTTTGTCATTTCCTGTTCTTTAAGGACAAGCCTTGCACCACTTAAAACTACAGCTTTGGAAAACAATCCTTTAGCCGAAGGCAGTGCTGTAAGCGTGCATACTTTAGCACCTCCCCCTGACTGTCCCATAATAGTAACATTTCCCGGATCACCGCCAAAATTCACAATGTTATCATGTATCCATTCAAGAGCTGCAACAAGGTCCATAACTCCAACATTACCTGAGGCATTGTATTTTTCACCGCCAACTTCGGAAAAATCGGAAAATCCCAAAGGGCCAAGCCTGTGATTTATTGAACAGAACACAATATCACCCTGTCGCGCAAGATTTTCACCATTATATCCGTCATGCTCAATTCCATTTCCCCTGGTCCAGTTGCCTCCATGAATCCACAGTAGAACAGGTCTTTTAATACCGTCATTGTAACCAGGGGTAAAAATGTTTATACGCAGGCAGTCCTCGCTGACATCATCATAGTTCCAATGATCCCTGAAGGAGTTATACTTATTTGCATATCTTTTTTCCATGGGCTGTGGCGCAGTGTTACCCCACCAAAGGGCGGGATAAATACCAGTCCAGGGTTGGGGTTTCTGTGGCGGCATGAAACGGTTTATACCAGAGGTGTCAGCACCATAAGGTATGCCAAGGAAATAATAGATATTCCTTAAAATATACCCTCTGACTTTACCATTTGGGGTATCCGTCACAGCTATATTATCACCTATAAATAATTGTTGGGCAGAGGTCTTACTGTTTAGCTCTGATTCTGATTTCATGCCCATAAAAAATGGAGAACTCAATCCCAGACCTGTTGCTCCAACGCTACAAGTTTTAAAAAAACTGCGCCTGTTAAGATTCATAGGGAGTTATAGTATAAAATTAACATTCAAATTGCGAATTTCTAATTCTTTGTTTTCCATAATTTTGGAAGGAAATGATAATACATGAGGTATCTCCATGTCATGAAATCATGTGCTCCATAACCACCTTTGAAATAATCAAAATCAATATTCAGTTTCTCCAGTTCAACATGAACAGAACCGTATGAATCAGGTTCATATTGGCCACAACCGATAAACAAATAATCAACTTTGGAGTTAAAATCAGGTTCAAATACTGCCGGAGTCTGGTCAAGTGATTCAAAACCAGCACTCAATAGTCCAAAAGATGCAAACATATTGAGGTTTCTAAAACCAACGACCTGTGAGTGCCTCGCCCCCATTGAAAGTCCGGCAACAGCTCTGCCATGTCTTTCTTTGCTTACATTATAATTCATTTCAACAAAAGGGACAATAACATTTATAAGTTCCTTTTCGAAAAGTGCATGGGTTATTTCCCTGTGGCCAGGAGTTGTACGATGTATGACCTGGTTATTAGGCATTACTATTACCATCGGAATAGTTTTCCCTTCGGAAAGCATGTTGTCGACAATGAAATTGATCCTGCCGAAATAATTCCACGTTGATGCCAGTTCACCTGACCCCCCAAAAAGATAAAGCACAGGATAGGTTTTATTTTTATCATAATCAGGTGGCGTGTAAACATACATTTCCCGCTCACCATCGAGCACTTCTGAATGATAAATATGACGGGTAACAGCGCCGTGAGGCACATCTCTGGCGTCATAATAGGCAGGCCCGTCACCCGGTACAACAAGTAAGCTGTAACCAGGCTGGTTGGCATATCCTATAAAAGTATTATTCGGATCAGCTACCTTAACACCATCAATCTCCAGAAAATAAAAATAAATATCCTGCCTCAGGGGTCCTATCTTCAGTGTCCACAAACCATCATCACCTTTTGTGAAAGGTATTGGTTTGTCCGACTTAAGTTCAAGAAGTATAACAGGGCCTGTCAGGGAAATATTTTCTGCTTCGGGTGCCATTACACGGAATATAACTGATTTGTCGTCAAGAACCTCTGGAGAAATAACATTGGCGGCAAAGGGGATGAGATTTTCGTAATTTTTCTGGGGATTGAAGTTCAGGTTCACATGGTCCTGTTGTCCGCGTAAATTGAAAATGAACCCGACCAAAATAACTGGGATCAAACAGATTAATTTTTGTATCCTATTCATTTCAATGTTTTTTTAATTTATAATAAAAATATATTAAATGAATATAGGAATTTTTAAAGGGGCTTATCCCCGTAAAGAATATAAAGCTGAAAAAAGAGCATGTGAAACGGCTAATTAATAGCTTAAATATTAGATGAAATATTTTTTGCGGCAAAATGAGATCAATATCAGCATATCACTAGTGTTCAATTGAATTTTTATTAATTAGTATTTAAAGGCAAATTTAAGTTGTATGGTTCATATTGGTGGTTATAAATTTTCCTATATAACTCTTTATGGTATATAGCTACATTTGTGTTATTTATAAACAAATAGTTCCCTGATTGTATTAATAATCAGGGAACTATTAAAACTATTTTTTAATACCGGCTTATTTCGCAATCAGTCGGTATGTCCTATCGGAAAAGTAGCTGCGCCAGATCGATTAAAGTGTGACGCCAAACCCTCCACTCGTGTTCTCCCG
>JAFGME010000135.1 GCA_016927695.1 Bacteroidales bacterium | reverse complement strand
GCGGGCGATGATGAACTGACCGGCAACGGTTACTCCGGCGAAGGTGGCCTGATCTGTAGACGCATTCACTGAACCGGCCGAAGCCAGGTAGACCCAATCGGTATCAGCAGTATTCCCCCTCCAGTAAAGGCTGATATCAGCAGGATTGTTCTGATCCCCGGTTGTCAGGTTCTCATCTGCCGTGAAGGTGATATCTGCATTATAGTTGCCTGTTCCATAGCGGTTTATAACCCAGTACTGCAGATCAAATACGGTTTCAGGCAAAACCGGGTTGAGGTTGGGAACAGTATCAATTCTACTTACAGTTATCGCGGCTCCGTTCTGTGTATTGAAAAACATTGCAAGACCGGTTCCTGTAAAATCAATACTTCCTGCCGTTTCGGTCTGAGAATTCGCCAAACCTCCACCAAAAGGAATGGTCGAAACTACCCAGTCGGAAACATCCATATTAATCAGTTGCCCGTCATTGTCACCCGCAATATCAGATAAGATAATACCGTTGGCCTCGTTGAACTGCCAGTACCCGATCAATCCCGTCTTCAATCCGGGCACGTTAAGATGCATGTTTTCACGTATCTCCAAAGAGTCAAGTGCCCGGTCCCAGATACGTACTTCGTCAATTTTTCCGTCGAAATATGAATTTTCCCATCTCCCGATGCATATATCATTCTGTCCGGTGTTGAGGACAACGTCTTTTTGGGCAATGAATTTACCATCATAGTAAAGCCGTGCAGCGCTTCCGTCATAGGTCAGGCAATAGTGATGCCATGCATTCAGGCTGTTGGGTAAAGTTACATCAAGGTCACTGCCCCAGAATTGCATGCGCCAGGTGTTGGCAATGATCGTTGTACGCAAGCTGAAGTCCTTGTTGCTTAGTCCTGTTTGCCCGGCCTGGAATATTCCTCCGTTATTGAAAGCCCTTGTATATGCCCATGCTTCGATTGTCCTGGCTTGATTGCCTGTTATCTGGGCTCCGGTACCGCAATTCACATAATCATTCGAACCGTCAAAGTCCAGGGTATTGCCCGGGTAATTATCAGCATGTATACATTCGTTGTGCAAAACCAATACGACAGTATCCAAATCGGCAGTGATATGATATACATTTGAGTAATAAATTTTTTCTGTTACGGGGCTGCACTTTACATAAACGGTATCCGCAATTCTGTGGTCTGCCGGGGTGATTAACAGATGCTGAGAGAAGGGTCCATTTTCCGATTGTGAAATCTTAAAGATGCTGTCGGTGGTAAATAACTCCAAATCACCACGGAGGTGGTCACATTTCAGATAGTATCTCCTGGTTGCAGTTTTTCCGGTCAGCAAAGGTTCAAAGCTCAGTGTATCAATCCCGGCCTGTTCGTAATACAGCAGGGATCCGTAGTATTCCCCGGTAATAAGGTCAAGAAGCCCGTCCTTATTAAAATCATTAAACACCGGAGTCGGAAACCAGCCGACATCTATCGAACAAAAAGAATCAGACACCAGAGAAAAAGATGTGGAATAAGGCGCCTGCTGTTTATAATGCTTCATTGTGCCATAGTATTCCCCGATTATCAGATCAATAAGTCCGTCTCCTTCAAAATCAGTAAAATGAGGAGACGATTTATCCCCAACATCAATAGAATTAAAGTTTTCTGTAACAAGGGAAAAAGAGAATGCAAACAAGCTATCCTGTTCATAATGGTTCAGATTCCCGTTGTCTTCACCAATAATCATATCCAATGCCCCGTCCCCATCCAGATCGGTAATACTCACATAAGCAAAAGCGCCCACATCAATGGCGCAGAATTGTTCTGAAACAGGAACAAATGAGCTGGAATTCAGGCTTTGCTGTTTATAATGATGCAGGTTCCCATAGTAATCGCCAATTATTAAGTCCAGTAGCCCGTCCGAATCCAGGTCGGTAAAACATGGCGCTGAATAAGAACCCACATCTATTGAATTGAAGTTGCTGGTTATGTATGAAAACACTTCAGAATGCAGGCTTTGCTGCTCATAGTGCCACAGATTGCCATTTTTTTCCCCGATAATCAGATCGATGAGACCGTCATTATCGAAATCGGTGAAACAAGGGGCAGACCTGAACTGGATACTCATTGAATTGAAATCATCAGTTATCAGGCTAAAAGAATGGGGAAATTCCAGCATGACAACGGATGGGAGTTTCCCTTCACCAATAAGATTAACTGTTGTCACAGGTTCATCCGTGTCATTTGAATAAACGGTAAGGGCGTTGTAGTAATCAAGAGCCATCTGAGGTTTGAATCCGACATTAATGAGGATATTCTCTCCCGGCAGGAGGGTGCAGGATGCCTGGCCGACTGTAAAATCGGGATGGTTGCTGACAATGCCGGAAACAAGGAGCGTATCGGATCCGATATTTGAGATATTGAATACCAGGGTTGCCGAATCTCCAATGGTAACCTCTCCGAAATACAGGCACAAGGGTAATATTGATATTTCGGCTGCAAACGCTTTTCCTAACATAAACTGACTGAAACCGGTGATCCCTTTGAAAACGGCATAATCCATACCTGCGCTTACCGAATCGGCTGTTTTCAGCAGAACCCAGTCCCCGTCGGAGGTAGACTGCCGTGAGAACAATTTAATATTTCCGGGATTGCTTTCATCTCCGGCGGTCAGGTCTTCACTTGTTTTGAACCGAAGATCCGCTTCAAATCCTCCGCTTCCATAGCGGTTAACAACCCAGTATTGCCGTTCGAAAACCGTATCCACATCGATATGCGGGATTATGTTCGGAAGGGTGTCTATCCTGACCGCGGTTACAGAAGCTCCGCTTTGTGCAGTATAAAATGCAGAAAAACCAGTCCCTGTGAAATCAACGGAGCCTGTAGCCTCGGTTTTTGAGTTTGCCTGCCCGTGTCCGAATGGAATGGTGGAAGCAATCCAGTCTCCGTTGTCCATATTATGCAAAATCCCGTTGTTACTATCCTGGAAATTTGGAAGGATATTCCCGCTGTTTTCATTGAACTGCCAGTATCCTGATAATCCGGGCTCCAGACCGGTCAGATCAAGGTGCATATTTTCACGGATTTGTATGGAATCCCGTTCGGTATTCCATATCCGCACTTCTTCAATCCTTCCGTCGAAATAGAAATTCTCCCATCTACCAATGAATACATCATGTGCTCCCGTGTTGAGCGCAGTGTCAATACGGGCAACAAGAGCGCCGTCATAGTATAGCCTGGTGATGCTGTCGTTGTAGGTAAGGCAGTAATGGTGCCATTTGTCCTTGCTCCCGGGTAAACTGACATCAATATCATTTCCGCCCAGGTGGATACGCCACAGATTATCTGTTTCGGTTGCACTCAGGGAAAAGTCGCCAAGAGTGCCGCCGGCTTGTCCTGCCTGAAAAATTCCACCACCATTGAAGGTTTCGGCGTATGCCCACATTTCAATAGTCCTTGCCTGATCGCCGGTTACAGGAATCCCCTGACCACAGTCGACATAGTCGTCAAAACCATCGAAATCGAGGGTATTCCCCGGGAAGTTATCTATTTTTATACCATTACCGGACAGCATCAAATAAACCGTATCCGTTCCGGTGGAAGCATGCATGATATTCTCTGTATAGTCTTTCACAAGATGCGGTGTAAACCGGACGAAGATGGTATCGGATACAGAGTTGTTTTGGCAAGGAATTATGAGATTCTGTGAAAAGCCGCTGTTTTCCGAAAGTGAAACCTGGAAAGCGCTATCACTGCAATTTAATTCAATATCTCCCGGAATATGATTCCCCTTCAACAAATAGCTCTGTATAAGAGGATTACCAATCAATGAATTTGCGAAGGCCAGGGAATCGATGCTGCACTGTTCATAATGATTCAGATTCCCGTTGTATTCTCCGAAAATCACATCCAAAAGCCTGTCGCCGTCAAGATCAATAATGTATGGAATTAAATAACTCCCTATAAACATAGAAAGCAGGCTGTTTGTTGAAAGGGAAAAAACAACCGAATTTTCGGATTGCTGTTTATAATGGCTGAGCCTTCCATAATTATCCCCGATTATCAGATCCAGGCACCGGTCTCCGTCCAGGTCGGTAAAGAATGGGCTTGCATACGTTCCCACATCAATGGAATTGAAACTGTTTGTGACAAAGGAAAACAGCAGGGAATTCTCACTTTGCTGTTCATAATGTACAAGATAACCGGCACTGTTGCCAATAATCAAATCAAGGAGTCCGTTACCGTCAATATCCGTAAAGCACGGGGTTGGTTTATCTCCCACATCAATTGAATTGAAATAGTTTGTAATTAAATCAAAAGTCAGGGAATACCTGCTGTGTTGTTTATAATGATACAGTTTCCCTGAATGAGTGCCGACAATTAAATCCAGAAGTCCGTCATTGTCAATATCCGTGACACAGGGAGTTGCATAGAGACCCACAACGATGGAACTGAAATTGCCTGTGACAAAGTCAAAAACAAGGGAGTTTTCGCTTTGCTGCCTGTAATGTGTCAGGGTGCCGTTTTGATTCCCTATAAGCAAATCCAGAAGCCTGTCGTTATCTAGGTCGGTGAAATGGGGAGCAGCATATACTCCGACATCAATTGAATTGAAATTATTCGTTATTAAGTTGTAACTGAAAGGCAGTTTGAGCAAGGCCGTATATGGACGGACACCTGTTCCAAACAGGTTTAGTTCGGTTATACTTTCATCAGGATCATTCGAATACAGTGTTAAGGTGCTGTTGTATGCCGATTCATGCTGAGGCCGGAATTTTACTCCTATATCCATGTTGTTTCCCGGCAGGATGGTGCAGGAATCGATTTCAGGTATAAAACAGGGATTGCTGCATAATATACCGGAAACTGTAAGTGTTTTGGTACCTGTATTACAGATATTTAAAGTTATTGAAGCCGAATCACCGATAACCACTTCTCCGAAGTCCAGTGTCAGAGGTGCAACCAGGATTTCAGGCTGGTAAACTTTTGCAATAACGTACTGACAGAAAGATGAAATATTTTCAAAGACTGCAAAGTTCTGACCTGAATTTACCGAATCGGCGATTTCCACAGGCATCCAGCCTTCATCCGAATTGGCCGGTCTGCTGTAAAGTAAAATACCATCCGGATTGTTTTCAAAAGACGGATCAAAGAATCCATTAACCGAAAACTGCAGATCCGCGTTGAAACTTCCGTTCCCATAACGGTTGATTGCCCAGTATTTTTGGGTAAATATCGTGTCGGCGCCGGTTACAGGGAATATGTTCGGAAAAGTATCTACCCTTGTAACCGTCACTGAAGCATTATTTTGGGAATAATAATACATGGATACTTGAGTACCGGTAAAATCCACTGCGCCGTTTGTTTCGGATTGGGTATTACTGATTCCACCCCCAATGGGTATGGTGGATTGCACCCAGCAATTCGGAACACTCATATTCACAAGTGTTCCGTGATGGTTGTTCAGGAAGTCATGCAGCACGGTACCCAAGTATTCATTGAACTGCCAGTATGCCACCAGTCCGGCTTCATTTCCCTGCAGGCTCAGATGGATATGCTCACGGATTGTAATGGAGTCAAGGGCAGTGTTCCAGATACGCAACTCATCCATTTTCCCATCGAATTGCCTGCCGGTTTGCTGCGCATTTTCCCCAAGCAAAACAGGGTAATTATTATTGTCAATATTACCGGTGGTTGCAATCATGTTGTCGAGGCGGCCATCCACGTACAGATATTTAGCCGTGCCATCATAAACGGCGGCAATGTGATGCCACAGCCCGTCATTCATGTTGGTATTGCTTATCAGTTGCTGTATGCCGGTACCATCGGTATCAAAACAGATGTAACCGGTGTTATTGTACCGTTGTATCCTCCAGGAATTATCGCCCTTGGTAATAATTGCCTGCCAGGTTTTGGTGAAGGAATCCACCCTGATCCATGCTTCAACGGTCATGGAGTTTGTAAAGTCGAAGGCCGCTTCGTTTGGGATGGACACATAATCATTAACGCCATCAAAGTTAAGTGCTTTGGTGGGCGCCTGTATGCCTGTTGTATATGACAGTATCTCGCCATAACCGGTATCGGTCGAATTGATGGCATAAGCCCTGAAATAGTATGTCGTTCCTTCGCTCAGGCCGGTGGCATTGCTTACAAAAGAACCCGGCCCTGTACCCTCATTTGTATATCCCAGACATGATCCCAGAACAGGGTTTGTGGTTGTATCCCACAACAAGCCTTTGGCAGAAACAGGGCTTGTGCCTTCGCTGATCACATCGCCACCTCCGGCCAGTGCCTGGCAGGTAAAGCCGGATAATGCGGCGGTAGTGACATAAGGCATGCCATAAGGCCATCCGGCAGCTACCCAGTCGGAGTTGTCCATATTGTACAGGGTGCCGTCATAACCGTTTATTGTCAGGTCAGGAAGCAATGTACCTTCCGTTTGGTCGAAACGGTAGTAAGCGATCAGGTTTGGTGAGGTTTCGTCAACGGTCAGGTTCATGTTTTCCCTGACTTCCTGTTGTGTGCGGGCCGTATTCCACACGCGCACTTCATCAATGATGCCATTGAACTCATATACTTGCCAAATTCCTATCCTGAAATTATATGAAAGTGTGCTGATTGTTCCTGTCTGGTCAACAACAAGGTTTCCGTCATAATAGAGTTTGACATGGGTTCCGTCGTAGATGAGGCAGTAATGGTGCCATGCATCTTTGCTTCCGGGCAATTCAATATCAATATCTGCCGATCCCCAGAGGTTAATGCGCCAGGTTTCATCCGTATTATATGTTCTCAAAGAAAAATCCCCGTTATTTGTACCGGTGGCGCCTGCCTGAAATATCCCCCCGTGGTTAAATACCCTGGCATAAGCCCAGGCCTCAATGGTTCGTGGTGCCGAACCTGTTATTACAGGCCCGTTGCCGCAATCGACGTAGTCATCAGTGCCGTCGAAATCAAGGGCATTGCCCGGAGGGAGGAATTCGGTTTGAAAGCTCTTCTGTTCGCCGTATGCTGTTCCGGTGGAGTTTGTTGCATAAGCCCTTGCATAATAAACAGTACCGCCGGCAAGGCCCATTAAGGAGCTTGAAAATGAGCCGGTTCCGGAACCGTCAGTTGTAAACCCCTCACAAAACTGGATTGTGGGGAATACTGCTGTGCCCCATACCACTCCTTTGGCCGTAACAGAAGACCACAATCCTTCGCCGGTTACATCGCCTCCGCTTTCGGCCGAATTTCCCGTGATATTTATTACATCAGAAGTTTCAACGGCAGCCAGCATCCAGCAGCACAAGATGGGATAGCCATTATTGGCTGGCGCCTCAATAACCCAGTAATCATCGGTTCCGTTGGCATATTCATAGGCAAAATCCCAGCCCACATATGTGTAGTTGCTTGTTGTTTTCATTGCAAGGGTAGGTTTACCCGTGCCTCCTGCACTGGTGGATTGCCCTGATGTTTGTGTATCCCAGAAACATCCTGTCACGGTGGCGCTCTCATTGACGCCCAGGAATCCTCCGGTATTTATCGTACCGGTAATAAAACCTATGCTGTATGAATGATATATCTCACTCCCGGTTTTGCTGATTCCCGCCAGGCCGCCGATCCTGTCATAACCGCTTACCGAACCCGTGCTGTAGCAATTTCTGATCCTGCAATTATTTTCATTCCTTGCTACAAGGCCCCCGGCATTTGTTTCACCTGTAACATTGGCAGTGCTATATGACTTGTGGATTTCAGCCGAGATGTATGTAACCCCGACCAGACCGCCGGCCGAACCGGAAGTGGTTGTTACGGTGCCTCCGCTGTAACAGTTGACCAATAATGACTGAGTGATATATCCTGCCAAACCTCCGGCTATCGAACGGGCTGAGACAGTACCCTCTGCGAAACAATTACTGATAACTGTATCGTTGTTGCCGCTGACCACTCCTCCTGCCAAACCTCCCACATAATCATATCCGGTGATCATTGTACTGGTCAGTCCCAGATTTTTAATCACCGCATTGGCCCCAACGCTGCCGAAAAATCCGACAAACAATGAGTCGGGCCGGTTTATGGTGAGACCGTCAATAGTATGATACCGGCCATCATAAGAACCCTGAAAAACATGGGCCACAGACCCGAAGCCGATGGATGCGAACCCTGCTCCGCCATTCCAGCCGGAAGTTGCCGTAGCGTCAATATCAGCCGTCTGGATAAAGTGCTTGTTCCATGAACCACTGTTCTGGGTGATCCAGTAGAGGTTGTCGAGGGTACCGACCTGGTAAGGGTCTTCTGTTGTACCGGAGCCGGAGGGCTGCACGGCGGTCTGGGACATCATAACTCCGTAAAGAACCAGCATGGCTGCGGCGAAAAGTAATCCCTTCTTCATTTTGGTGATCTTTTGGTTTATAAGTGATTATCAATGCTCAATGAATGATTGCATCTGATGATGTCGAATTCGGTAAAACCGGCACCGGGATTCTGCCCGAACTGTCCGGAACGGATTGAGGCTCCGGGCATCAGCCCCCTCAGGCTGCCGTGGAATGTCCTGATGTCCTGATCCATTCCTTCTGCAAGGATCAGAAACACATGGTGCCCGTCGTACCTGCACCAGCCCTTCACATTACAATCGTATGCCGCCTTCATGATCCTGAACCCCAAGGGCTTATGGGCGCCTTCAGGATAGTCGATGATGATTGTTGTCTGTACCGGCTCCATGATCGATCAGTAAAACGGCCAAAAGTAGGGCATCATGGGTGGGAAATGCAAATTTCAGGGCCGGACAAATGATGGACAGGGGGAAGAATTCGGAAGTCAGGAGACAGGAGTTAGGAGGTAGGACAGGACTTCTCAACGCCTCAACAACTCATTGCTTCCCGTTGTCCGAAACCCGATAGGGATTAAACTACATAGAATAGTTTAAAATACCCTTTCCCCGACTTTTCACTTTTTAACTCTAAAGCCTGCTCATGAATTCCGTCAGGTCGGTTTCGGGAGCCAGTTCCATTTTTTTCCTGAGACGGTAACGGCTTTTCACCACCGCGTCGGGAGAGACGTTCAGCATCTGGGCGATGGCCTTGGTATCGAGGTTGATCCGGAGGTAGGCACACATTCGTTGTTCGTGTGGGGTAAGTCCGGGGTATTGCCGGTTAAGATTATCGAAAAAGGAAGGGTGGACATCAATGAAATGGCGTTTGAACTCTTCCCAGTCATCATCAAGGTTCAGGTTGTTCCGTATGAGGCCGGATATTTCACTGTAGCATTGTGTCCGGTCCTCTGCAGTGGCCTGGTGCCATTCATCCAGGCGCTGGCTGATTGCCTTCATCGCATTGTTTTTGTTCATGATCTGGATGACATTGGCTGCCAGCTCCCGGTCCTGCTGCGCCAGTTTCTCCTGTTGCAGCCGGTTAATCTGCTGTTCGGCAAACACCTGCTCCTCAAGGCGTTTTGTCTCGATCCCCTTCTTGTCCATTTCCAGTTTACGTATCAGTTTTTCCTTTACAAGGCTTTGGGTTCTTGCCCTGAAGAGCATGAACAGCAGTACCGACAACATGCTCAGGCCGGAAATGGCAACCAGCGAGAGGTTCTGGTTGATTTTTCTGATCTCAATGTCCTTTTTCAGGAGGGCATTCTCCTTCTCCTTCTTTTCTGTTTCATATTTTGCTTCCATGTCGGCGATCTGCCTGCTCCGCTCCTCGTTGAATATACTGTCCTTTACGGCTGTGTAGAGCAAATGGTACCGGAGGGCTTCAGCCGGCATGTTTTGCCGGTTATACAGATCAAACAGGTAGGAATATGTTTTTTGCACCAGCGATTTAATACCAGTGGAACGGGCTGTTTTCAGGGCCTCCCGGAGCGCTTCCGCGGACTCGGGATACCGACGCATCTGCAGGTAAACATTGCCGATATTGCCCAATGTGTTCGCAATGCCATACGGGTAGGAAAGGTTTTGGCTTGTGGTGAGGGAATGTCTGTAGTATTCGAGTGCCTCATCCCATTGCCGTTGTTTTTCGAAGATCATCCCTATATTGTTGTAATACCCGCCCAGGGCAATGGAGTCGTTGATTTTCCTGCCGATCTCCACTGCTTCATGATAGAAATCAAGGGCGGCGGTGTAGTCTTCTGTTTCGATGGCAACCAGTCCCAGGTTGTTGAGGGTGATGGAGGTTTGCAGGCTGAGCCCCTTTTCGCGGCTCAGATCCAGTGCGGTAAGGAGTACCTCGCCGGCTTTGTCGTACTCTCCAAGGTCAATATAAACTGTACCCAGATTATTCATCAGGTTGATCTGCAGTGCCTGATTCCGATGCTCTTCAGGAACTGAATCCTGCATGGCCAGTGCATTCAGGAAGGCCTCCATTGCCTGGTCCTTTTCTCCCAAATCCTTAAGCACATTGCCGGTATTGTTATAGCCTTTGATCAGGAGCATCCTGTGGGCATCGGTCATTCCTTCACTTTTGATCAGTTCCCGGACCTGTCCGAAATATTTCTCAAAGAACTTCAGGGATAATGCATTATTTCCCAGGTTGAAATGTGTGATGGCCAGGATGTTGAGTGAAGTGACCAACCAGTCCGTACGCTCCGATTCCTCCGCAAATCCATATGCCTTTTCAGCAAAATCGAGGCTTTTCATAGGATCGGAACGGGAATATCCTTTAGACAGGCTGGTGAGCAGGTTGAATTTTTCTTCCCCTGAGGCAACGGAGAGACGGGCTTCCAGACTGTCGGACACCGGATCGCCGGCTGCACAGAAAAGGCTCAGGTTTATTATACTCAGGAGGATGAGTGTGCCGTGTTTCATGCATCATGGAGTTTTCGAACCAACCAAAGATATTGAAATCGCTGAATTGGAGTCCATGCCCTCCGGGAAATATAGAATGATGCGGCGCAGGTGCCATCAGAGGCGAAGTCATTTTTCAACAGCTCAATTTTACTGTTTATCTGTTGAGTTGTTTATCTGTTTGGTGTTCGGCATTACCAATAATACCGATACTTCTTCCTTTCCAGGCTTCCACAACAATTCAACGCCTCAACACCTCAACAACTCATCGCTTTCCGTTGTCCGGAACACGAAAGGGATTAAACTACATAGAATAGTTCAATATACCCTTTCCCCGACTTTTAACTTTCCACTTTTCACTTTTAACTCTATTCTGGTATCCTGACGATGCTCCTGCATCGCATGTCAGGATGCTCAGAT
>JAFGME010000134.1 GCA_016927695.1 Bacteroidales bacterium | reverse complement strand
GTCACTTTTGGTCAATATGGATACTTCTGTTGTGAAACTATCTCCTGAAATAGTATTCAGTATTGAGTTTGTCAACCTGTCAATAATAAAGTTGTGTTCTGTTTTTTTATTTGAGTCCATGTATTACAAAGATACGAAAAATGAATGATTTATAAGTTTCTTTTATTTTATTTAGGGTACTCCAAAACTGAGGCCCATTCATCATATTGCAGATAACCAAACTTTGCATCAACCGTTCATTTTTCATCAACCCAATCAGTAGCGGTGTAAATTCTGAATATCATTTTCTTTATCAAATTCAAACAATCTCATAAATATGAAAAAACACCCGGCAATCGACAACATCAACAGCACATCATGATAAAAAGGCAGTTTTTTATCGTAATTTTGTTCTGAAATTGTGTTTATGAATCATTGAGGCAATATAGTTTTTTAAAATGAAAAATCCTTTATATTTCTTATTCCTGCTCGGTTTCACCATTAACATGTATGCGCAGGACACCATCGTAGTTCAAACCCTGACTTATGACTCCATCACCACACGGCGCGGCACATGGCAGTTTCCGGAGGGGGAAACTTTCCGCAAAATCCTGATGTATCATACGCTGAAATGCGACATTATGACCCAGCACGACCAGTACCCCTGCGGCGAATGGGATTACCTTACCTATAACATAATCTATCAGCACACCGGACTGTACGACTCCAACCTTTATTACCACCCCAACTACACCCTGGCGGAAGGAAGCACACCCGACTCCATTCTGCTTACCGGCAACCCGACATTCAGTCTTTACAGGCACACCCATCGCTCAGTAACTTATCCCGACACCATCCAGTATCTGCAGGCGGAAATCGGCAGTCCTGCCGAATATGCCCCGGATGTTATCCAGACCGGCCGTCATTCGGGCCGTTCCCAGTTCCTCTGGAAAGCGGATGAGCTCACAGGACAGGGATTCACAGCGGGTCCCATCACCGGTTTAAAACTGCATATCCTGGAATTCGGCGCCGAAGCCAGGCATTTTATGATACGGATGAAAAACGTAACACTGAATGAAATTACACCGGACACCCTGATAACAGATATGGATACTGTGTTCTGTGACTTCGTTAATTTCGACATGGGCTGGAGGGATTTCAACTTTTATAACCCTTTTGAATGGACCGGTCAGAGCAATATTGTTGTGGATTTCAGTTTCAGCAATCCGGAAGCATTATGGGAAACCATCCTTTTCGCGGAAGACCCCGGCTTCAACTGCGGCATCACTGCCGGGAGCGACGGTCTGGCCTTAGACCTCGATGGCAGCGCCGACTTTCTGAAGATACCTGAAGACACCTATTTCAACAGCAACCTCACCTTTGAGGTATGGTTCCTGAAACGCAGCAACAACCACTGGAGCCGCATATTCGATTTCGGCAACGGGCCCGGGAAGCAGAACGTCATCGTTGCCCTTTCCAAAGAAACCTCGGGTAAACTTTCTTTCCATATCAACAAAGACGGGTTGAACCGCTCGTTTGAGCTGAACGACCCCACGCCGCTCAACGAATGGACCCATGTGACGCTGAGGCTGACAGACCACCTGGGCTGGGTTTATATCAACGGCAACTTCGTGAAGCTGGGCCTGCTGCAACAACCCCCCGATGTTTCCCGGGGTGTGAATTACATCGGACGGAGCAACTGGGACGGCGACAAAATGGCCGATGTCCTCCTCGATGAATTCAGACTTTACAATACCGCCCTTGAACCGGAAGAGATCAAGGCCCATTACCGGAAAGCGCTTACCAATCCTGCCTCTGAACCCAACCTGAACCTCTACTATAATTTCGATGAAGAAAGCGGAAACATCATGTACGATTTATCTGCCGGAGGGCATCATGCGACGGGTTTTGGGCTTCCCAACAGATACAGGATACAGGGCCATGAAATCTTCATGGGTTTCGAACAATACAACCTCCGGCCCTGGATCATATTCGAAAGGCTTGAATCGGGAAGTACTCAGATAGTGGATCATATTGTAATGGACACCGTGATAAATTCCAAAACACAGGTTATCCTTTACAGCGATCCAAACGACCCGACCATCCCCACCGATACTCTTTACAAATGGCAGGCAGGTCACCACTATGTGTATGACCAATGGCAAAAAGTGGATTCTGTATGGTTTGAACCGGACGAAATCCTTATGCGTGAGGATATCCCTTATTACGGTGAGCCGTTTGAAATCCTGGAAGAACATGAAATCGGGAGGTATATCACACCTTATGGCATCGGGCTGAGTTTAGGCCCGGAAGGTTTTACATGGATATATGATGTAACCGACTATGCTCCCCTGCTTCAGGGAGAGGTAGAACTCAGTGCTGGCAACCAGCAGGAGCTCATCGACCTGAAATTCGTCTTCATAAAAGGCTTCCCTCCCCGTGAGGTGAAGAAAATCGACAGGATTTGGGGTAAGTTCGGTTCGTACTATTACAGGGACCTTGACAACGACACCGTGTTAAAGGCCGTTACCCTGCCATTGCTTCCCGGGGCAGAACAGTTCAGGGTGAAGACCAGGCTCACCGGACACGGGCACAACAGCAACACAGGCGAATATCCCCATTGCTGCGAATGGAAGGACAATGAACATTATCTTTTTATCAACGGGGCAGAAGCGGCTGCCTGGCATATCTTCCAATACCACGACTGCGGCCTCAACCCGGTGTATCCCCAGGGAGGAACCTGGCCGGGGGCCCGCGAGGGATGGTGTCCGGGCGATCTGGTGAAAGAACACGATTTTGAGATCACCGGATACATCACCGGGGATGAGGTGACCATCGACTACGACATCACCCCTGTTCCGGAGGCTAACCAGGGAATGGGATGGGGCAACTACGTGGTCGCCATGGATCTGATCCACTACGGTCCGAACCTTTCAGATCTTGACGCTGAAGTATATGATGTGGTTTCGCCCAACAATTACGAATATTATTCGCGTGTTAACCCCATCTGCCGGGGCGCTTCGTTCATTCTCAGAAATAATGGCTCCTATCCCCTGCAATCGGTGAAGGTGGTCTATGGCGTTTCAGGCGGTATGCAGGAAATGTACCACTGGAGCGGCAGTCTTATGCCCCATCAGAGCGACACGGTGGTGTTGCCCGTTCCGGGAGTCTCCTTCTGGAAAGGGGACAATGCACACATCTTCACCGTTACCGTCAGCGAACCCACTGGCAACATCGACCAGCATCCGGACAACAACACTTACTCCACCCGTTTTAATATGCCCGACCTCATCAACGCTCCCTTTATCAGCCTTTTAAAAACCAACCTGCAGGCATATCGCTACAGCTTGGAAATCAAAGATATAGCAGGAAATGTTTATCTCCTCAGGGATAACCTGCAAAACAACACATATTACCAGGACACCCTCGATCTGCCTTACGGCTGCTATACCCTGCTGCTGACCGATACGGAAGATATGGGCCTTACCTACTGGGCCTACCCTGAGCAGGGAGTGGGATTTTACCGGCTGCTCAATATGGATAGCATACTGATGAAACATTTCAAATCGGAGTTTGGCAGGACCATCTGCTACACTTTTTATTTTGGTGAAGAATCATACATACAGGAACCGGGGTTTGAGGAGAGCGTCAGCATTTACCCTAACCCGGCTGAAAACACCCTTTTCGTTGAGGTCAGCGCTTCCACCCTTCCATCCTGCATACAATTATTTAATATGCAGGGTGCAATCGTCAGAAAATGGAAGAATAGTGATTTCGGGGGAGTTCCCTTATCCCTTGATCTTGCAGGCCTTCCAAAAGGACTTTACATTTTGGAACTTGTAATGGAGGGCCGGATTGTCAGGGAAAAGATCATCAGGTACTAAGACCGCTGCAGGTCACGGCTTCCCTGAACATCCACGGAACATTCGTTTTGGTCAGATTTGTACGGCGCCCTTGATGGTCACAATTCAGAAAAAAAAATCTCAGCCACTTCAGGAGGATATTTCCCTGACCCCGTGGTTGGTTGTCCGGGTTTGAAAAACCTGTGCAAAACCCGGCGCTGTGCTGAATGCCTCCTGCATGATGGCGGCGATCTCAGGCTGCAGCTCCTGGGAGCAGAAAGCGATGACCGATGATCCGCCTCCACTGACCGTACAGCCAAAGGCCCCTGCGTCTATTATCCGTTTTTTGGTTTCCCAGTAGCCGGGGATGGCAGCCCCCCGCACCGGTTCGTGTATATAATCCTGAGATATGGCCTTTCCGAACTCTTCGATGTCATGAGTATGGATGGCATGGATCACCCGGGCGCAGCGTGCCATCTGTTCTTTCAGTTTCTCCTGGCCGATTTCGTAAGTGATGAAACCGCGTGTTGTCCTCTGGCTTTTTTTAATGGCTGCCAGAACCACCGGAAAATCAGGCAACTCAAGCTTGAGGACATCCATAGGCTGGTAGCTTTTCACAAGCACAAAGCCCCCGAGCAGGGCGGCAGCCACATTATCGGCATGCGGCGACCCGCCCGATGCCACCTCTCCCTTTCTGGCAAAGTCCACCATTTCATTCCATGACAGGTTCAGGCCAAGCAGCCTGTCCAGACCAAAGACGGCGGCAGCGCATGAAGCGCCTGTGGTGCCCAGCCCGCCTCCCGAACACATGTGCTTGATGATGCGGATATGTACTCCCGTTTCAGGACTTCTGGCACGGAGCAGTTCCATTGCTGCCAGTCCGGCGGTGTTGTCGTTGGGGTCGGTGGGAATGTTCTGGCTGTTGTTGTCGATGGTAATGGCGATGCCCGGCTCGCCCGTCAATGTGATTTCAAACTCATCGAACGGTTCATGCAGCGTCAGGGCAAAGATATCGTATCCCGGGCCCACGTTAGCGCTGGTAGCCGGGGCTTTCATCCTGATGCTTTTCATATCAACCCTCTTTCGAAAAGAATGGATTTCATGATCTCTGTTTTGCCTTCGCTCAGTGGCATCAAAGGTTTACGCAATGTGCCGCTGATGAGGCCCATCAGTTCAAGGGCTTTCTTGGCGCCCATGGGGTTGGTTTCGAACCGGCATGCCTCAAACAGGGGATAATATTCAATGTGCAACTTCCTTGCTGCAGCATGGTTTCCT
>JAFGME010000133.1 GCA_016927695.1 Bacteroidales bacterium | reverse complement strand
TGCATAGAATTTTTTGAAATACATTTGATCGCCGAACGACCTGCCTGATTCATAAGCCTTTTTTGAGGTTTTATTTATCCAGAAATCGACCAGTTGTTTTTGGAGGCCGGTGTCGACTTCAAGATCGCCGCCCATTCCTTTTGAAATAAACAACTTTCCGTCGGCACGGATCCCGGAAATGCTGGAAGAATAAATGTCTTTGCTTTTTTCAAAAACATGGATTTCGTGTCCGGATTCTTTAATCCTGCTAATAAAACCTATAGCTGCAGCACCAAAACCAACAACCGCTATCTTCATCAGATTAGTATCATTAAGGGGTAAAAGTAATAATTTTGGAAAACACAAGGTCCCAGGCGGCTCATTTCTTTATTTTTATGCAACTTACAAAGAGGTTAAAGTGTCTGTAAAATGAACGGAATGTCTTTACTAACTTTGCCGGTAATAAGCAATCATAAAATCACGTATTGAAATGAGAAGAGCAACTCTGTTATTCATGGCGGTGACCCTGGGTCTGAGCCTTAACGCCTTATTCGGTCAAAATCAAAATCCCCCTGCAGCCGGTGATCCGGAAAGTACTCACTGGGCAGAAATGATGCAGGACAGGTCGGTTAATTTCTTTGAAATCCAGAAATCTTTTAATGAATACTGGGAAGGCCGCGAGGTCACCAAAGGTTCGGGGTGGAAACCCTTTAAAAGATGGGAATGGTACTGGGAAAGCAGGGTAAATCCTGACGGGAGCTGGCCCGAACCCGACAAAACCTGGAAGGAGTATTTCAGTTACCTGGCGAAAAATCCCGGCGCCAAATCATCCAATGGCAACTGGGAGAACCTGGGTCCGATTCATATTCCTGAGGGGGAAAAGGGATATAAAGGACTGGGAAGGATCAATGCAATTGCATTTCATCCCACCGATCCCGATGTTGTTTTCATCGGCGCACCTGCCGGGGGGTTATGGAGAACAGATGATGCCGGATCAACATGGATCAGCTACACTGACAACCTTCCTACCTTAGGAGTATCTTCCATCGTTGTGGATTACAGCAACGCGGACGCTATCCTTATGGGTACAGGCGACAGAGATGCCGGAGATGCTGCGGGGATGGGGGTTTTAAAAAGCCTTGACGGAGGCATGACCTGGAACCTTTCCAACAACGGCATGGGAAATGTTACGGTTGGAAGGATGATCCAGCACCCTGTTTTGAGCAATACAATATATGCCGCCACTACCGGAGGAATTTTCAAGTCGACCGATGGCGGAAACACCTGGGTGAATAAAAAGGCCGGAGGGTACAAAGAAATCGTGTTCAGGCCGGGAAACCCTTCGGTGATCTATGCAGCGGCGGGTGGCGATTTCTATAAATCTTCCGATGACGGGGATACCTGGGTGAAAATTACAACAGGTCTTCCCGGTGGGAGCAGGGGCGTTATTGCCGTAACGCCTGCCGATCCCCAGATGGTCTATTTTCTGCTCACCAACAGTGACTCTTATAAAGGAATCTGGAGAAGTACCGATGGCGGTGAAAGTTTCCAGGAGCGTTCGACCACCCCCAACATCATGAGCTGGGGATGTACCGGAGGCAGCGGCGGGCAGGCGTGGTATGATCTGGATATCGCCGCCGACCCGTTGAACAAGGACGTCGTCTTTGCCGGCGGAGTAAATTGCTTCAAGTCATCTGACGGTGGACTTACATGGAGCATCAGTTCGCACTGGTGGGGCGATTGCGGGGTGCCTTCAGTCCATGCCGACCTGCATGCGCTCGAATACAATCCTGCTGACGGGAAATTGTATGCATCCAACGATGGTGGCATATACTGGACCGCTGACGGTGGAACCTCCTGGATAGAAATCACCGATGGCCTGCCTATCAGCCAGGTGTATAAAATCGGCCAGAGTAAAACCGATAAGAATAAGGTCATTAACGGATACCAGGACAACGGAACTTCCACTTACCTGGGAAACACATGGGTTGCCACACACGGTGGAGATGGTATGGAATGCGCCGTTGACCATACCAATCCAGCCTACACCTATGCCACCCTCTATTACGGATCAATAAACAGAAAATACAATAATGGCTCTTCTCATGAAATTGCCGGCGAGGGAGTACACGGAATCACTGAAAGCGGTGGATGGATCACCCCCTTCTGCCTTCATGAAGGGAATTCAGACATTATGTTTGCAGGTTATAAAAACCTGTGGAGGGCTGAGGGGATCAAAACCAACAACTTCACCTGGGAGAAAATCACCGAAGGGGGCAGCAACGACATTGATGTCACCGAACATTCGCCTGCCAGTTATGACCTGTTTTACTATTCCTGGAACAATCATTTATACAGGAGCAATAATGTGATGTCGCCGTTACCGGAGTGGATCGATCTTACACAGAACCTCCCCGGAAGTGAACAGGTAAGAGATATTGAAGCGCATCCTTTCCAGGAGAATGTCGTTTACCTTGCCCAGGGCAATAAGGTATATGTTTCACATAACCAGGGTCTTAACTGGACAAATATATCCGGAAGCCTTCCTGCCATAGCAATGAATTCATTAGCTTATTATGAGAATAGCATGGATGGTATTTATGTGGGTTCAGATGCAGGAGTGTTTTACAGGGATGCTTCCATGCAGGACTGGATCATGTTCTGCAACGGTCTTCCCGTGGACGCTTCGGTCAATGAGATTGAGATTTTCCATAACCCGGCCGACCCTTCTGAAGATGCCATACGTGCCGGTACCTATGGCAGGGGTATGTGGTCGTCGGATATGTGGCATGGAATGCCGCAGGCAGAATTTGAAGCAGACCTTACTACGGTTCCTGCGGGATATACGGTTTTTTTCAGCGATCTTTCCATGGGCGTTCCCACTTCATGGAACTGGACATTTGAGGGAGGTACCCCGGCCAATTCCACAGAGAAGAATCCGCAAATCCAGTATCAGGCAGTGGGTGTTTATTCGGTAACCCTCACCGTTACCAATCCTGAAGGTTCCGATACCCACACAAAATCCGGATATATTACTGTGGGTGAAACCACAGCGCCGGTGGTGTATTTTGTGGCAAGCGATTCCATCACCTGCTCCGGGAAGGTGGTAGGTTTCACGGATATGTCGGCCAATTTCCCCATTGAGTGGCAGTGGACCTTTACACCCTCAACCTTTAGTTTCACCAACGGAACAAACCAGAACTCCCAGAATCCGGAAGTTGTTTTCGATGAATCCGGAAGTTATTCAGTGACGCTCACAGCAGCCAACAGCGCCGGCAGCGGATCTCTTACCAGGGAGGATTATATAAAGATTGGCGGTATGGGATTGCCATTTGCCGATCATTTCGAATCGGGAAGTTTTGAAACCCATTCATGGACGGTGGAAAATCCCGATTATTTTTTAACCTGGGACGTGGCGGACATTGGCGGCATCTATGGAAAATCGGCCAGGATGAACTTCTTCGAATACATTGCCCCTCAGGGTGACCGTGACAGGCTGGTAAGCCCGCTTTTCAACCTTTCGGGCTACAGTTCTGTGCAACTCTCATTTGTACATGCCTATGCAAAGCGGCATTCCGGCACCGATTCGCTCATCGTTTATGTGTCATCCGACTGCGGTGTAACCTGGAACCGCATCCTGGGTATGGGGGAAAACGGAAGCGGTACTTTTGCCACCCATGAGCCGATGACGGATCCCTTTGTTCCACAAGCGGCAGAAGATTGGTGCGGCGCCGGTTTCGGAGCGCAATGCACCTCCCTCGACCTCTCCCAGTGGGCAGGACTTGAAAATATACAGATTGCTTTTGAGACCTATAACTTTTTCGGCAACAACCTTTATATTGATGATGTGTTGATCGATGGATTGACAGGCGCCCCTGAAACTGCTGTCTCCCGGGGGGAACTTACGATCCTTCCCAACCCGTCGGATGGATTAGTGTATCTGATATTGCCTCAGGGAACTTCGCCGGATTTGATTTTACAGGTGTTCGACCCGCTTGGCAATAAAGTGTACGAGGCTGAATCCAGCCGGCAAACTGCAGGTCACCGGATGCAAGCCGACCTGCGTGCCCTGGAAGCCGGACTGTATCTGATCCGTGTGGTGTCCGGCGGTGTTTCCTCTACCGGGAAAGTTCTGCTTCGCTGATATGCGAAAACAGGAATGCCTGAAAGAGGGATCTTAAAATGAACATTTGAAATGCGATGGGTTGAAAATTTGCTCCCTGTTTAATCAATAACTGAATAGCTGCTTATCTGATCAACTCCGGCAGCAATGAGGAATTTTCTCTTACCTTTGAGGCCGCAAAAATATTCCGGGTATGGAACAAGCCCTGCAAAATATCTGCATAATAGGATCCGGAGCCATTGGAACGGCCCTGGGAAATGTACTTGCCAAAAAGAAGATGCACAATGTAACCCTTCTTTCGATTGAAGAAGATGTGGTTCAATCGATCAATGAAACCCGGCATAACTTCAAATACTTCGGCAAGCTGAAACTGTCGAAACATCTCAAGGCCACCATGGACGTTACCCACCTGCGGAAATCAGACATCGTTTTCCTGGCCATACCCTCTGTGGTAACGGTGGAATATATGAGCCGGCTTGCCGGGCATTTGGGAAAGGATACCATCATCCTGAATATGGCCAAAGGTTTCAGCAGCGATAAAAAGACCATCATTGAAAGTCTTGAAAGTATTTTTCCCAACCCTGTATGCTCTTTTAAAGGGCCTACCTTTGCCAGGGAGCTGATCCTGAAACAACCCACTGCATTCACCCTCGGTTCAAGAGAACCGGCGCATGCCGCCCTGTTCGGACAGATATTTGATGAAACCACGGTTTACATTGACTTTACCAATGATGTGAAAGGGGTGGAGATACTTAGCATCCTGAAAAATATATATGCCATTGCAGCAGGGATTGTTGACGCTCATTACAACTCCCCCAACCTGAGGTTCCTTTTTCTTACCAGGGCTTTCAACGAAATGCGTCAGATACTTCTCAAATCGGGCGGAAGAGAGGATACCATGTTCAGGTATTGCGGGTTTGGCGATTTCAGCCTGACTGCACTCAACGACCTAAGTCGCAACAGGACCCTGGGGCTGTTGATCGGTAAAGGTTTTTTCACTGAAAATATCTCCGATAAGGTTGTGCTTGAGGGGAAAAATGCGGTGAATATCTTCTGTGAAGAAATTGCTGTTAAAAACAACCTCGACTGCAAATTTCCCATCATCAGTGAGTTATTTAAGGTGTTTAACGAAAAGTATGATGTGTCCAAATTCGTAAACAGGCTGCTGAAAGGGGCTTAGCCCTCTGATCAAAGCACAGGGGCTGTTCCTAATCTATGATCATTGTCCAGCCGTACCGGTCTTCGATCTTTCCCTCCTGGATCCCTTTAAGGGTATTGTAAAGTTTAGTTGAAACCGGGCCTGCTTTGCCATCTTTGCAATATTCGTAAACCCTGCCTGTTTGCCTGTCGATGATTTTTTTAATGGGGGAGATCACTGCGGCAGTTCCGCAGGCGCCCACTTCATCGAAGCCTTCCAGTTCCTCCACCCTGACGGGGCGGTGTTCAACATTCATCCCCATGTCTTTGGCTATCTGGCGCAGACTTTTATTGGTGATCGAAGGCAATATGGTGTGTGATTGCGGTGTGATGTAGGAGTTCCCTTTTATCCCAAAGAAATTTGCCGGGCCTGCCTCATCAATGAACTTATTTTCCTTTGCATCGAGGAACAGCACCGTTGAGAACCCTTCTTTTTTTGCCCTGGCAGCAGGTTTCAGGCTGGCTGCATAATTCCCGCCTACCTTGATATGGCCGGTGCCGTGAGGAGCCGTCCGGTCATAATCCCTTACGATCTGAACATCCACCGGATTAAATCCCTCTTTGAAATATGGTCCGACAGGGCCTGCAAATATCAAAAACAAATACTCATCTGCCGGTTTTACACCCACCTGCGGTCCGGTACCAATGGTCAATGGCCTGAGGTAAAGAGCTGCTCCATGATCCGGAGGCGGTATGAACCTTTCATTCATTCTGATCACTTTGACCATCATCTCTCTGAAAAGCTCAAGCGGTGGTTCTGCCATCATTATCCCTTCACAGGAATTCTGCATTCTTTTTGCGTTTTCTTCCCAGCGGAACACCCTGATCTTTCCATCCTTGCCCCTGAAAACTTTCATGCCTTCGAAGCATTCCTGTCCGTAATGAAGGCAGGTTGCGGCAATGTGGATATTAATATACTCTGAAGAAGATACTTCGATCTCTCCCCATTTCCCATCCCTGTAATAACATCTTACATTGTAATGAGTCCTGTAATAACCAAAGGGAAGCCCTCCCCAATCTATGTTTTCCATAACTGCTTTTTTTTATGACATTTACCGGGCTAATTTAGAAATATTCTTTTTGAAACATTCATCATAGTGTGCCATTTTTTTCTTTCAGGAGAATATCCTGTTAATTATTAAGATGTTAAATTCCTGTATATTATGTAATTTAGATTAATTATAAATAAGCAAGCCGGTTATTAACAAAAAAAAATCGTACAGATACCACAAAAATGCCAAAGGAAAGTTTGTGAATTCCAAAATGCCGCGGGAAGCGCATGTTTTCTTCGGGATTTATCATGGTATTGATTACGCATCTGAAATGTATGCCTGAAAGTTCTGCCTTCTGAATTCTGAATAATTCACTATTTTCACAAAAATTTCAAAAGATAATGAAGCTTCTGTATATTTTTAATGGAACTCCGTCATTGCTCCTTTTTGCCGGTTTCTGTATACTGTATTCCTGCACTTCACCTTCAGAAATAACAATCCGGCTTGATACAGGATGGATGTTTCGTGAAGCCGGCGCTGAAAATGCCTATCCTGCAACGGTACCGGGCTGTGTCCACACCGACCTGATGGCAGCTCTTCTGATCCCTGACCCGTTTTTCGGTTGCAATGAAAAGGACGTTCAATGGGTGGAAAGGAAAAGCTGGGAGTATTTTACCGAATTTGAAATGGATGATCATTTTCCCGGCCATGATTGGATTGACCTGTGTTTTGAGGGACTTGACACCCATGCACGGGTGTATCTGAACGACAGCCTGGTATTGGAGGCCGGTAACATGTTCAGGGAGTGGCACATTGCATCCAAAGATATTTTGGTCAGGGGAAAGAACACATTAAGGGTGGTTTTTGAATCAGCGGTGATTTATGACTCTTTAAGCGCCATGAAAGCGGCAGTCCGGTACCCCGACGACCTTGCATTTTCGAGAAAGGCGCCATATCATTACGGATGGGACTGGGGTCCGCGGCTGGTGACTTCCGGCATCTGGAAGCCTGTATTCGTGGAGGGATGGAAAACCTTAAAGCTGGATGATGTGCAGGTGTTCACCATCCAGACCCTTGACAAAACGGCATCCATGAAGGCCCAACTGACTGTTTTAGCATCAGAAAATACAGAATGCAGCATCCGGATCATGGATAATAAATCAGGGAAGACATATTACCAGGGGAAAACGGATCTGCAAAAAGGGGAAAATACCATCCCTGTTCTTTTCGATATTGATGATCCAAAATTGTGGTGGACCAACGGATTGGGCGATCCCCATCTTTATGAACTGGAAATATCTGCCGGCGCGTTAAACCGGAAAAGTAGCAAAACCGTCCGTACCGGTATCCGGAGCCTGGAACTGGTGCAGGAACCCGATTCTGTTGGCAGATCCTTCTTTTTCAGGCTGAACGGAAAACCGGTTTTTATGAAGGGCGCCAATTACATTCCTCAGGATAATTTCCCTGCCCGTGTCAGCGCTGAAAATTACCGGCTGACCATTGAGTCGGCAAAGTCTGCGAACATGAATATGTTGCGGGTATGGGGAGGGGGTATTTACGAAAATGATATTTTCTACGACCTTTGTGATGAAAATGGTATCCTCATCTGGCAGGATTTTATGTTTGCATGTAACCTTTATCCGGGAGATGAGCCATTTCTTGAAAATGTAAAACAAGAGGCCATAAACAATATCCTGCGGCTGCGCAACCATCCTTCTCTTGCAGTATGGTGTGGCAACAATGAGGTGGACGAAGGCTGGCACAACTGGGGCTGGCAAAAACAATTAAACTACTCCGCTGAGGATTCAACGGCTGTCTGGCAGGATTATCTGGATATTTTTGAGGCGCTTCTGCCCGGGCTTGTCAGTGAATATGATCCCGGCAGGCCGTACTGGCCTTCTTCACCCATGACCGGCTGGGGTCACGAAAGCGCCATGCTGGAAGGCGACATGCACTACTGGGGGGTATGGTGGGGGGCTGAGCCGTTTGAGGTATATGAAAACAAGGTAGGCCGGTTTATGAGCGAATACGGATTTCAGGCTTTTCCGTCCGGATTCACCCTGGATAAAATGTTAAATCCGGAAGACCGGAGACCTGGTTCGGAAGCCCTTTTGGCGCACCAGAAACACCCCCGCGGAATGCAGCTGATACAGGAATATATGGAAAGAGAATACCGGGTCCCCGGCGATTTCAATCAATACGCATACGTAAGCCGGCTGGTTCAGGCGTATGGAATTACCAAAGCGGTGGAGGCGCACCGGAGGGCTATGCCTGTTTGCATGGGCACTCTGTACTGGCAACTCAACGATTGCTGGCCGGTGATCTCGTGGTCGGGGATGGATTATTACGGCCAATGGAAAGCGCTTCATTATTTCATCAGAAAGGCATATTCGCAGGTGATCCTCTCTTTTGAGAAAAAGGGCGATATCATTAGCCTGTATTATGTTTCAGACAAAACCGCTGAGACGGATGCAGAACTCAAATGGCAGATGATGGGGTTTTCAGGGAATATAATTTCTGAAGGAGGGAGTGTTTTAACACTGGAAGCTCTGACCTCAGGGAAGATTGAATCATGGAACATGGCTGAAATGACCGACCCCGGTTCAACATTGCTGTATGCTTATCTTCTTCAGGGAGGTGAAGTGGTGGCTGAAAAGATACATTATTTTGATCTGCCGAAAAACCTGAAACTCCCTGATGCTGAAGTGAAAATGAACATCCGGCAGTCGGAAAACGTTTGCTTGATCGAATTATGGTCGGAGAATCTGGCAAAAAACGTATTTTTGGAGCCCACTGAAACAGATGGCTTTTTGTCGGATAATTATTTCGACCTGCTTCCGGGAAAAACAAAGATAATCCGGTTTGTATCCGGGGGTAACAAGTGCCCGGAAATAAACAGTTTCAGGATTATGACATTAAATGACACCTATTGACCGATGTATAAATACGGAAAGATGACCCTGAAAATGTTTTTTTTACTGCTGTTCTCGGTGGCCATGACCTCCGGGGCCCAGGATACGATCACCATGATGCACTACAACCTGTTGAATTACGGAAACAATTACGGGAGCTGCAATTCAACCAATAACAATGTGGACGAAAAGACAGCGTGGCTGAAAACGGTGGTGGATCATGTCAGGCCTGATATCATTACGGTGAACGAAATATCAAAGGATCCTCAGGTTCACCAGAAGCTGCTTGATTATGCCCTGAATATCATGGGCTCTGAATATCTCAAAGCCTCGCCGCCCAATTATGCCAATTCCAGTATCATGAACCAGGTCTTTTACCGGACACAGAAGCTTGAACTGATTGATAATACTGTTATTGTGACCAATGTCCGGGACATTGACATCTTCAGGTTCAAGTACCGCAATCCGGGGGGGCTGCAACCCCTGTACCTGAATTGTGCTGTGGCCCACCTGAAGGCCGGAGACAGCCCTGACGACGAGCAGGAGCGCGCCGATGAAGCTTTGCGGCTGATGAATTACCTCAGCGATGTCAATGCCTCGGGAAATTTCACCCTGTCAGGTGATTTCAATGTGTATTCAGGTTACGAACAGGCCTATCAGAAGTTTATCAACCATTCAAATCCGTCGGTCCGCTTTTATGACCCTTTGAATAAAACCGGCCAATGGCATGAAAATTCGTTCTTTTCGGATGTCCACACCCAGTCAACGCACAATTCAGGATCATGCCATTCGGGCGGAGGCCTCGACGACAGGTTCGATTTCATCCTCGTTTCGGATGAGATCATGGAAGGTTCGGAAAAGATCAGCCTGATTGAAGGTTCCTACAAAGCGCTGGGTCAGGACGGACTCCATTTCAACACCTCTGTGAATGCATCCCCTCAGAATACAAGCCTTCCACCGGCAGTGCTGGATGCCGTGTATAACCTTTCCGACCATCTCCCTGTTGTCTGTAAGATGTATGTCGAAAAAGTCCAATCCATTCCGCATTATGGCAGTGAAAATCTGAATTTCTCCTTTACCAATCCGGTTCAGGATGAACTGATCCTCCGCTACCGGGGCGATTGCAGTGAAAAATTTCATTTCAGCCTTTTCAGCCGGACAGGGGGACTTATTCTGACCGGTGAAGCTGTGATGGCAAGAGGGGAAAGTCATGCCATCCCGGTAATGTATTTGTCAAAAGGATTATTCCTGCTTAAAATCAGCGCTCAGGACGGCAAATTCGGGGTAGTGAAGTTTGTAAAACAATAGATTTAGTATTTTTGTACTCAAATATTTGAGTTTACATGGATAAATATTCCTGGCTGTCCAATGCTGACCCTGCACAGATTGCCGAATTATACAGGATGTACAAAGAATATCCGTCATCTGTGGATGAGGGTTGGGCCCGGTTTTTCGAGGGTTTTGACTTTGCCCAAGCCGATTACACCGGTCAAAAAGGGGGAGCCCTTTACTATTCCGATGAATTCAAGGTGATCAACCTGATCAACGGGTACAGGCAGCGGGGACACCTTTTCACCCTTACCAACCCGGTCAGGTCGCGGCGCAAATACACTCCCACTCTGGATATTGAAAATTTCGGACTCTCTGAGAAAGACCTTGACAAGGTTTTTCATGCAGGTCATGAAATTGGCACAGGTCCGGCGAAACTTAAAGACATTATTGCACATCTTAAGGAAACATATTGCCTCAGCATCGGAGTTGAGTTTCTTTATATCAGGAAACCGGAGGTCGTTTCATGGCTGAAGAGCCGGATGGAAGGATCGCGCAACACCTACCCATTTACTCCGGCCGACCGCAGGTTTATTTTAAAAAGCCTGAGCCGGGCCGTACTTTTTGAGAAATTTATCCATAAAAGGTTTCCCGGCCAGAAGCGATTTTCTTTAGAAGGAGCCGAGGCGCTTATCCCTGCGCTGGATGCCATTATGGAAAAGGGCGCCGGTTTAGGTGTGAAGGAGTTTATTATCGGTATGCCCCACCGCGGCAGGCTGAATGTGCTGGCCAACATCCTGAAAAAGCCTTACAGCAATATTTTCAGCGAGTTTGAAGGGAAAGATTACGAGGACGAAACGCTTTTGGGTGATGTTAAATACCACCTGGGATATACCAGCAAAAGAATCACCACCACCGGAAAAGAGCTGAAGTTTACCCTTTCTCCGAACCCTTCCCACCTGGAAGCCGTGAGCCCTGTGGTGCAGGGTATAGCCCGTGCACGTATCGATACCGACTACAATGGAGATTCCGGCAAAGTGGCTCCCATTCTCATCCATGGCGATGCCTCCGTTGCAGGGCAGGGGATTGTGTATGAAGTGCTTCAGATGTCAGGGCTGAAAGGGTATAAAACCGGCGGCACAATACATCTGGTGGTCAACAACCAGGTGGGTTTCACCACCAATTACCTTGACGCCCGTACCAGTACCTATTGCACGGATGTGGCAAAAACCGTACTGGCGCCTGTGTTTCATGTGAACGGTGATGATGTGGAAGCGTTGGTATATACCGTGCAGCTTGCCATGGAATACCGGGAAAAATTCAACAGCGACGTTTTTATTGATCTCCTTTGCTACCGGAAATACGGCCATAACGAAGGGGATGAACCACGGTTTACTCAACCAGTCCTTTATAAAATCATTGAGAACCATCCTGACCCGCTTGAGATTTATAAAAAAAAGTTGTCAGGAGGTGACGGACCAGGCACTGAAGAGATAGCCCGTATAGAAAAAAGGGCGAATGAGGTTCTGGAGGAACATCTGGCCAGGGCGAAAAAGACCGAAAAAGTGGACATCACATTTTTGCAGGAGAAGTGGGAGAAGATCAGGAAAGCCACGGCTGATGATTTTGATGCCTCACCCGCAACCGCTGTCGGAGAGGACGTGATAAGGACTCTGGGCATCAGGTTATCGGCTGTTCCTGAAGGGGTGAATCTGTTCAGGAAGATCATAAAGTTACAGGAAAGCCGGCGTGAGATGTCGGAGAAAACGGGCATTTTCGACTGGGCAATGGGCGAATTGCTGGCTTATGCCACCCTTCTTACCGAATGTTTTCCCGTGCGAATCAGCGGGCAGGATTCGGTCAGGGGTACCTTTTCGCACCGGCATGCCACCCTCAGGATCGAAGACTCTGAGGAAGAGTTTATACCCATGGACCATCTGGACGAAAAGCAGGCAAAGTTCGAGATATACAACTCCCCTCTGTCAGAATACGGAGTGCTGGGATTTGAATATGGCTATAGTTGCGCAAGTCCTTACAGTCTGACGGTTTGGGAAGCCCAATTCGGCGATTTCAACAACGGCGCCCAGATCATTTTCGACCAGTTTATGAGCAGCGCCGAAGATAAATGGAACGTGATGAACGACCTCGTAGTGCTGTTGCCCCATGGGTATGAAGGACAGGGGCCGGAGCACAGCAGCGCCAGGATTGAGCGGTTTCTTACCCTCTCGGCCGAAAACAACATGCAGGTAGTGAACTGCACTACGCCGGCCAATTTTTTCCACGTGCTCAGGAGGCAGCTTTTCAGGCCTTTCAGGAAACCTCTCGTCATTTTCACACCGAAAAGCCTGCTGAGACACCCTGCCTGCGTGTCGCCGGTGAAGGATTTCACATCAGGAGGTTTCAGGGAGGTGATCGATGATCATACTGCCGATGCCGCCCGAATCAGCAAAGTGGTTTTCTGTTCCGGGAAAATCTATTACGAATTGCTTGATGAAAAGACAAAGCTGGAGAATACCACCGTGGCGCTGGTGAGGGTGGAGCAGCTTTACCCGTTGCCATTGAGGCAGTTAAGGGATATTATTAAAAAATATGACAAAGCGTTAACCTGGCTCTGGGTGCAGGAGGAACCGTACAACATGGGAGCATGGCCGTTTATGCACCTTGAATTTAATGAAGTACCCCTGAAAGTGATCGCCAGGCCTGCCAGCGGAAGCCCTGCCACAGGATTGGGAAAATTCCATAACCTGCGCCAGCGGAAGATCATTGAAAAGACTTTTGAAGAGTGTCGTTGTCCGCTGGTGAAAGAACAATGTAAGATGATTTGTATCGGGAATAAATGGAAATCGTTCCTGAAGGAGCTTGAAACGGTTAAAGAAGAAAATGTTGAAACTTCTGCTTTGACCGCTGAGCATGGTTTGACATGAAAATAAAAAAAACCTTTTGCAATGTATGGATAAATGTGTAATTTTGCATTAATATAATGCTCCTGGCTAAGCATTCTCAATTTTTTTATTATATAGTGAGGATGCCAAACCTGGAGTTTTTTTTCTTTTTATGAAAAAAACTGCTATTTTGGTCGATGGAAGTTTTTATTTGAAAAGATACAGGAGTATTTTCAAAATAAAAAATCTTGACCCTGTTACAACAGCCAATGATTTATGGGAGATGTGCCTGAAGCACTTAAAACAGGCTAAAGGAGAATTGTTCGATTTATACAGGATTTTTTATTATGATTGCCTGCCCTATCAAAAGAAGCAACACAATCCGGTTTCCGGAAAAGCAATTGATTTTTCCAAAACAGAGCAGTATAAATTTCAGCATGCCTTTTTTGAAGAACTAAAGAAAAAGAGAAAAGTTGCCCTGAGACTTGGTGTGCTCGAAGACAGAAACCGATGGATTATTAAGCCTGACAAAACAAAAGAGTTGCTAACAAAAAAAATTACTATTCAGGATCTGACTGAAAATGATGTGCAATTCGATTTTAGCCAGAAAATGGTTGATATGAAGATTGGACTGGATATTGCCTCAATAACATTAAAGAAACAGGTGGATCAGATTATTTTAATTTCCGGTGATAGTGACTTTGTTCCGGCTGCCAAACTTGCACGTAGGGAAGGGATTGATTTTTTATTAGATCCAATGTGGAATCCTATTAAACCTCATTTATTTGAACACATTGATGGATTGGTTTCTAAAATCAAGCGCCCTGATAATTATAATAACCCAGTAAAAAAAATTCCATCTGGTATTGATGAAATATGATCCAATTAGTCAGGTTAAATCGTAAATGAAATTTCAATGAAAGCAGAAATAAGAGTTCCCAGCCCGGGAGAATCGATCACACAGGTACAACTTGCCTCATGGCTTGTTGAGGAGGGTGATTTTGTGGAGAAAGACCAGGAAATTGCAGAGATCGACTCCGATAAAGCCACCCTCACCATCAATGCCCCTGAAAGCGGAAAGATCGGGCTGATGGCCAAAGCGGGAGATACCCTGGAAGTGAATGCCGTGATCGCCTTCATCGACACTACCATGCAGGGCGGAGCACGAAAAAAAGTAGCAGATGAAGCCCGTGTCGCGGTAAAACAAGGCCCGGTGAGTGAAGAAAAAAGCCCTGAAATCCCTGCTGCCGGGGAAAAGTCGCCGGAGTTGAAGGATGCAAAGGAAAAGGAAAAAGCTGCAAAACCAGCAAATGAAATACCGCTCAATATTTCTCCATTAGCCAGAAAAATGCTCGAATCGGAGAAGATGAGCGAAGAAGAATTTGTCGCTTTCCTGAAAAGTTACCGCTTCGGACGGAAAGATATCGGATTTTTTATGGAAGAAAAGGGCAAAGAACCTGCCGGAAGGGTGGGTGCAGTCCGCAGCGGGAGCAGGGAAACGGAAAAGAAAAAAATGTCGACACTGCGCCTGAAAGTGTCGGAACGCCTTGTTGCGGTGAAAAATCAAACCGCCATGCTCACCACCTTCAACGAGATGAATATGACCCCGGTTATGGACATCCGGGCAAGATACAAGGATGCTTTCAAAGAGAAATACGGCGTTTCTCTGGGGTTCATGTCTTTCTTCACAAAGGCCGTGACCATCGCTCTGGTTCAGTTTCCCGAGGTGAACGCTTATATCGACGGAGACGAAATCCTTTACCATAATTATGCCGATATCGGAATTGCCGTCAGTTCTCCTAAAGGATTGATGGTTCCTGTATTGCGGAATGCAGATAGTATGTCGATGGCGGAGATAGAGCTGAAGATCAGGGATTTGGCCGGAAAGGCCAGAAACAACAAGATCACCCTTGATGAAATGACAGGAGGCACTTTTACCATTACCAACGGAGGCGTTTTCGGTTCCATGCTCTCCACCCCCATCCTCAACCCTCCGCAGAGTGCCATCCTGGGGATGCACAACATTGTGGAGAGGCCGGTGGCCGTAAACGGGAAGGTGGAGATACATCCCGTGATGTACGTGGCGCTTTCTTACGATCATCGAGTCATCGATGGGAAAGACTCAGTGGGCTTTTTGGTGAAGGTGAAAGAAATGCTCGAAAATCCGGCCATCCTTCTCTCCGAAGGAAGTGACCCTGTAGTTACTGGACTTGGGCTTTAGGGGCTGCTACAAAATGAAGAATGCCGACAGGAAGTTGAAAGTTAAAATAAATTCTTCCCAATCCCGAAGGGATGACAGGGTTATAGAAAACAACAGCCGTGACAACCCCCTTTCTTCTTTTGCCCGCAGGGCATCCACACAACAGGTTCATCCCCTGACGGGGAAAAAGCCGGTTCCGATCCGGCTTTTCTATTGACATACATGCCCTACGGGCAAGGCGATATGTTTTTCTCAGGAGAACCTGCCCCGGCAGGGGTAAAATACCGGTAGCAAAGGAAAAAATAAAACAAATTTCATTCGTCTTTCATTCCTGCCTGTCGCTTGTCCGGCAGACAGGAGTGCATTCGTGGCAATAAATTTCCCCCATCCCGAAGGGATGATATGGTGGATAACGACAACGCTTGCGATAACGAATATGACAGAGACAACGATCA
>JAFGME010000022.1 GCA_016927695.1 Bacteroidales bacterium | reverse complement strand
GGAAACAAACCTGATCTTGCCGGGTTTTTTGTAATACAGTGAAACATCTTTGGGTGGGATGCTTATATAATCAACATACACCATGATTTTTACATTTACGGAATAGTCTTCAATGGTATCAAGCCGCTCTCCTGCTTTGGCCATCAGGCCGTAAGGGTCGGGCCCCTGGGCATTAATCCCGGCACATTCAAAAAGGACCAGAGAAATAATAATGTATCTGAATTTGTAAAGGAATGGTATTTTCATGTCAGGATGTCTTTTTTTGCAAAATATATTGCTGTCAACCCATAAAAAACAATACAATGCAAGATCAAAATTCCTGCATGGAGGTATATCTTGTGCCAGTTGACCCGGAGTGTGAACAATCCCATCCAGCTATCTAAGTATGTCGACATGAGAAAAGGATCGATGGCGTTGAAAACCTGGAAGTTAAAGGTGGTAATAAGGGACATGACAATGATTACGGCCATGGTTAACAGGATGGGTCCCAAGGAGTTGCCCGACATTGCGCTGAAAAGCACTGAGAGAAAGGCAATGGTTGTCATCCCTATGAATCCGTAAGTGAAAGCGAGGACAAACCTGGTAAACAGCTGGTTTTCCGGAATGATTGAAACAGAATCAAGAATCACCACAAGGTCTCCGGTTCCAAACAGAAAGATGCCTAATCCCAGGCTGAGCAGGGCATAGAGAAGCATCAGCAGGAAAGTGTAAACGGTACCAGCGAAAAACTTGACAAACACAATCTGCATCCTTGTTACGGGCCTGGTAAGCATAAGCCGGAAGGTTCCCCCGCCGGCTTCACCGGCAAACAGATCGCCGGTAACAATTACAACAAGGACAGGTATGTGAACCCACAGAAAGTTCAATGTAATGTATGAGATGAGGTAACCATTCAGCAGGTTGCCGTGCATGTAAAAAGATTTGGTAAGGTCACCCAGGACGAATTGATGGATGGTTTCCCCTTCCCAGAGAAAGGAGAAGTGCACAAGGAGGACTATGATGATGATGGCAGCAAAGCCGATGTAGGTCCGTTTTCGGGTAAATATTTTATAGAGTTCTATTTTGATCAGGTCGGTCATTTATGTGATGTTAAGAAAATATTGCTCGAGGCTTCTTTCCTGTGCCAGGGAGAACACAGCAATTCCGTTTCTGACCAGGATTTCATTTGCTTCAGCTGCTGTCTGGGCTTTACAGGCCATCATAATTCTGTTTCCCTGCATTTTAAGGTCCTGAATATCAAGCTGTGATTCTTTAAGAATCCGGAGGGTTTTATCAGGGTTATCCGTTTCTATGATTGTCGAGGAGGGATACTGTTTCATCACATGATCCACGGTGTCTTCCGCCACTTTACCTCCCTTGTTGATGATGATCATTCTGTTAGCGATCATTTCCACCTCACGGAGGTTATGGGATGAGAGGATGATGGTTTTGTTGAGGTCGCGGTTCATTCTAACAATGAGGTCACGGACTTCTTTGGCGCCAACCGGGTCGAGGCCGCTTGAAGGTTCATCCAGGATAATGAGGTCGGGGTTGTGAATGAGGGCCTGTGCAATGCCGAGTCTTTGCTTCATGCCTTTTGAAAAAGTCCTGACCTTGCTGTGGGCCCTGGGAAGCAGCCCCGCCGTATCAAGGGCTTGCCCGATGGCTTGTTTATCAGGAATTTTTCCTGAATACCTTAACAGGATTTCGAGGTTTTTCCATGCAGAAAGGTACTCGTAAAAGTCGGGTTTTTCCACGAGAGCTCCTGTTTTTTTAAGAATGGTTGTGCGTCCGGTGGTTAAAGGGATTCCGAATATCCTTATCTGTCCGTCGTCAGGAGTTATCAGTGACAATAACATCCGTATGGTGGTGCTTTTCCCGGAACCATTCGGCCCAAGCAGTCCGTAAATGTCGCGACTGAAAACGGTGAGGCTGAGATGATCCACTGCTTTTATTTTCCCAAAGGATTTGCAAAGGTTACTCACTTCAATTACGGGGCCTCCGGTCATATCTTTAATTAAAGCAGGTTGGTGAATTCAATCCGGATTTCCCTGTTGTTTTCAAAATCAAAGAGGGTTAGTTTTCTGATCTCGTAATAGTTCGACCAATAGGTCCACAGGGAGTTGATATAGTTGCTTTTGGAATTGTCGGCTTCGGCCTGGGCAATGTTGAGGTCGGTAATACTGATTTTGCCGATCAGGTACCGCGCTTTGGATATTTCATAGCTTTTTGCTGCCACCGTGTCGGCTTTGGCCGAGATGACCACTTGTTTGTACTGCATATTAAAGCGTGCGGTTTTGAGAAAAATCTCCTGGTCGAAATCGATTTGCTCCTGTTCGATGGTGGTTTGGACAAGCTCCTGGTTGGACTGTGCCATTTTTATTTTTCCTTTGGCCACGCCCCAGTCGAGGATAGGTACGCTTATACCAAACGTAAGTTGCTGCTGGTCCAACGGGTCATCATAAACATAATCAAAGTCATTGGCCCTCTGCGTAAGGCCGTAAACTGCGTATAGCTCCGCATCGAACCTGCCATCCATTTTGGCCATGTTAACCTGTTCTTCAGCTTCCAGAAGTCTTCGTTCGAAAGCGATGGCTTCAGAACTGTTCTGGCGTGCCTGTTCACGGGCGAGGGTATAATCTATTTTCAGTGATTTGATGTTTGAGGGAGGGATAAGCACCAGAGGAAGGTCGTCCTGTATGCGCAGGTATGACTTCAGCCTGAAAAGCTTATTTTCCACATCAATTTTTGCTTCTTCCACGGCCGAAGTGGATCTGAGATATTGCAGTTCGAGCTGCAAAAGCTCGTTCTCGGCAATTTTTCCCAGGTTGAACCTGCCCTGGGCTATTTTGTACATGGTATCATAATTGGCCTGATTGATGAGGGCAATTTTTTCCCTGATCTGGGAGAGGAGGAGATTAAAAAAGTGGTTGGTGGCAGTAATGGCTACCTGCTCCATATCTTCGAGATAGCGTTTTTTCGCCTCCTGGTATTTCATGGGTTCAAGCCGTTTTTCCCATTTAAAGGAATTGTATTTGAACAGAGGCTGGCTGTAACCTATGTTGATCGGAGTGGAGAGGTACTGGGTAACGGTGGTGGTATCAGTGAAGTTGTCCAGCCGGTCGAGCCCTGAGCGGACGAACACCTGCCCTCCGGTAAATCCAACCCGTTGGCGGATATAGGCATTCATACTGTATTCTGAATACTGCCGTTCGAGCAGGACTTCTCCTTCGGCAAGGGATACCTGTTGTATTGACCTGTTGAATTCAGGGAGCGTGGCCCCGAGTTCGAGGGAGGGCAGGTAAGAGGCCTTGTATGATCTGAACTGCCAGTAGCTTGATCTGAACCTGTGCTTGGCCATGAGGGCATCAGGCGAGCGCATGGAAGCAATCTCAATGGCCTGGTTCAGAGTGAGGTTTCTGACGTCCTGCCCGTTTACCGGTTGAAAAAGCATCAGCATGAAAAGCTGGGCAAAAACGAACCAGGCAAGCTTTTTTCTGTTCCTTTTTATTCCTTTATTTTCTGTCATCAGAATTACAATTTCAATTTTCTATTTTCTCATTGCTCCGGAATTATCAGTCGTGCCTAAGCGATTGGACCGGGTCCTGCATGGCTGCCCTCTGTGCGGGCATATACCCGAAAATGATCCCCACTGCAGCGGAAACGCCGAATGAAACCAGAATGGATATGGGCGAAATGATGGTGAGGATATCCGTTATCTCCATGATCACCCTTGCCAGACCAACACCCAGAAAAATCCCGATGATGCCACCGGTGATGCTGATGATTGTGGCTTCCGAAAGAAACTGAAAAACGATGTCTCTTCTGGTTGCGCCTGTCGCCCTGCGGACGCCAATTTCCCGGATGCGTTCCATCACGGAGGCCAGCATGATATTCATAATGCCGATGCCTCCCACGATGAGCGAAATGCTGGCAATGGCGCCGAGGACAATATTGAAGATGTCTTTGGTGCGTTGTTCCTGTTTCAGCAGGAGTTCGGGGACCCTGATCTCAAAGTCTTCCACACCGGCATGTTTTCGGACCAGCATTTCTTTCAGGACTTTCACAGTGGCATTGATATGGCTGCTTTCCCTGACCTGCACCACGATTTTGTCGATCTGGTTTTTATTGGTTTCTTCATCGGAGGTTGAGGAGGAGGAGAAGACGGCAAAATCGCCGCCAAAAAACACACCTTCCTCGCCATGGATGGTGGCGGCATTCACAACGGATCTGTCTTTATATCGCAGGAAGAGTGTCTGGATGGGAGCATAAATGTTCACATTGTAATTGCTGATGCCCAGGTCTTCCGATCCGGCCACCATAGTATTCCGGCCTTCCAGTACGCCGATCACTTTGAGCCAGATATTTCCGCACTTGATGTGCTTTCCGATGGGATTTTCGCTGGGGAAAAACTTCGATTTGATGGTTGGCCCGATGATACAAACCGGACTACCTGCCTCCATTTGATTTTCTGAAAACATATATCCTTCGAAAAGGGTAAGATTGAATACATCAAAAAAATCGGGTGTTACGCCGGTCAATGTTGCGGAAGACCTTATTCCATCTTTTACGATAAATGTTTCATAGATCACCTCGGGGCTCACGCAGCTAACCGTTGGGATCACACTCATTATGCTTTCGGCATCTTTCATTGACAGACCGGGAGAGAATTTTGAAGCTTGTGTTTTTCCCCCTCCTTCTTCACTGTCATCAGAAGATGAAGAATTTTTTTCGATGATAGGAGTGATGACTATATTATTAACACCCACCAGCTTAATCTGATCCAGGATTTCCTGCTGTGCCCCTTTACCGATGGCCATCATGGCGATCACAGCCGCAACGCCGAAAATGATGCCGAGGGCAGTCAGGATGGAACGGAAACGGTTGGCGAATACCGCTTCAATGGCAATATTGACGATCTGTATATATCTTTCCAAGATTTCCTTGTGTTTGTTTAATACTCCGGTTTTAACAAACTTACCCTATTTCCCTTTTCTTTTTTCCATTCCGGGTTGCAACCCTTTGGGCGGTTTTTCCATCAGCTTATTCTTATCATCGTTTTTCATCTCTTTTTTATGTTTCAATAATTCATCCGCATTTTTTATTTTTTCGATCACACCGTCATCCAGCCTGACGAGCCTTAATTCTTTGAATCCTTCAGGAGGATTAAGGTATATTTCATCGTCTTTTTCAAGTCCTGCCCTGATGATGATTTCGTTGTCATTGCTTTTGCCGATGATGACCTGCTGCCTCGAGGTGCCTTTTACCACATACGATACAGAGTCGTCTGAGTGTATGCATTCAATGGGTACATACAGGGCGCTGTCGATGATGTCGGTAAGGATGATATTTTTTGTAGTCATGGCCGGCCTCATCACAGAGTCGAACTCATTTATTTCGATCATCACTTCAAAAACCTTTGCATTGCTGTTTTTCATCTGCTCACCGATGTTGGCTACCTGTGTTACCTGCCCGGTGAATTTTTTATCCGGGAAGGCATCGATCCCGACTTCCACGCTTTGCCCTGTTTTCACCTTGCTGATGTCGATTTCGTTGACATAGGTTTTGGTGATCATACTGGTGAGGTTAGGCAGTGTTGCCACCACATTGTCCCAGGCGCTGATCTGGGCCCCTATTCCCTGTTTTCTGCCGTCCCATCCTCTTTTATAGATCACCATTCCTGATTTGGGAGCAAAAATGGTGAATTCTTTCAGCACATCCACCATCTCGTCCATTTTGCGCTGGGCTTTGGCCAGTTGGGTGGTGACATCCTGCATGGTGGCTTCCGCTTTCTCAAGCTTGAGTTTGTAATTTTTTACTGACTGATCGTATGCTCTCTGGGCTTTGTCAAGGTCAATTTCGGCTTGCCTGATGGTAGCCGGGGGTTCAAATTTTGAATTGTCGAGGGTAATCCTTTTCTCTTCCAGATTATAATTGAGGTTGATCAGTTCATCCCTCAGGTTACGGAGTTCAAGCGTAGTGTCGAGTTTGGTTTTAGTATACTGTGTTTCAAGTTGTTCCAGTTCAAGTTCCTGGTCTTTGATCCTGTTGCTCAGTTCGGTCCGGTCGAGTGTGGCAACCCAGTCGCCCGAATCAACCACCGTGCCGTCAGAAACGATATCATCAATCTTTGTCTGCCAGATCCGCACATTCCTGAGGCCGTCAGGCCCGTAAATATCCTCTGAATTTTTGGCTTCAAGTTCGCCGGAGGTGGTAACTGTAATCTTAAACTCTCCCTCCTTCACTTTCACTTTGATGGTGTCGGTAAGCTGGCCTTTCCCCCCCATGACCAGCCAAAAGAATATGATCATGGCAAGAATAACGATCACCGGGATAAGTATTTGTTTTCTTTTTTTCATGAGTGTATTATTAATAAAAATAATTCGTCGAAATTATTAATTCTTTAGTTGATGTTTAATGCGTCACCGTTTTTATAATTAATTATTTTTTCCACAGTTCCATCTTCAAACCACCAGGTTTCCTGTCCCTCTTTCAGGTTGTTTTTATAATGCGTTTCCACTCGCAGTTGTTTGTTTCTGTACCAGGATTTATGTATGCCATTGCCTAGTTCGAACATGCCAATACCTGTTACGCTGCCATCGATGTCATAATACATCCAGCGCCCATCATAAAGGCCCGATACGTACCGGCCTTCGACTTTGATTTTTCCATCCTGATGAAAGGCTTTATAATCTCCATCCAGTGTATCGTTGATGTAATTGCTGACGGCTTCGGGTTTGCCATTGATATAATATGAGGTGGAAACACCATGCAGCCGGCCGTTCAGATAATTTTCGGAAAGTTGCATTTTGCCGTTGCTGTACCAACGCACGGAGGACCCGTTCAGTTGGTTTTCAGTATAATTGCACTCCAGTTTTGTGTTTCCGTTTTCATAATACCAGACAGCTCTGCCATGATATTTTCCGTTTTTCTTTTCAAGGATGGATTCAGGCTTTCCGTTTTCAAAATATGTTTTCTCAGTATGATCACACGCTGCCATAAGGATCAGGAAAGCAATAAGCCCTCCCGGGCAAAATATGCTGTATATGATCCGGTTATTTGTCATGATGGAAAAGTAACGTCATTGCACCTGTTGTGGTATGCAGGGATTCATCTTTTATTGATTTTTTCTCAACCAGCTTGTTCCCTGTGTGTTCACGATTTCCATGAAATACTCAATTGACCGGTCATAGGTTCTTTCAGCATCTTCCGGGAAAAAGCATGCAGGAAGCTCTCCATTGCGCCGGTGATAATGCAGGCAGTCGCAGCAGATTCCTTTTCTGCTGCAGGGATATGTGCAGTTACACATAGCTTTGTTTGAATCTGATTTGCATGTTTTCATTGGTTATCTGTTTTTAAACTTATGTATTCAATAAGAATGTCGTCAACAAGAAAAGATTCGTTGTCTGTCGGGTTCCAGAAATAAATTTTTATCTCTGTGTTTTCGACTGCATCGGGTATAGCCGAAATGTTGGTGATTCTGTTCCATTCTCCTGGTATCAGGCTTTCGCCGAAGAAGAACGGCTCATACAGGATGGACGAATCGCCACGGGTAATGTCGGTGACCTGCCTTGATTTCCTGGTGGCCATATCAGTGTAAACATGAGAAGTTATGATAACATAAGATTCTTTTGTGGTGAGGTGTTTTGATACAGAATCGTGGTAAGTGGCGCAAAAGGGGGTTTCGCTGTTGCAAACATAGCACCTTTGCCCATCGAAAGTATTCCGGGAGACCAGGCCTTCCCTTTCATCATCCGGAGATATGGAAGTCCTGTGATCGATGGATGTGAATGGTTTGGCTATCCCGTCAGGTATAACCTTATCTTTTCTCAGTGTGAGGAATTTTATCCACATATTGTCAATCCATAATTTTTCAGAAGGGTTTCCATTGTAAATATAAAAACTGATTTCATCGGAAGGGGTCAGCGGTTCAGGCAACTGCAGTGCAAATTCAATCCGTGTCCAAACTCCCTTTTTGTTATAATGGCCGATAAAAAAGGGATTGTAGCTGTATTTGAATTTTGGCGTACCAGCTTCTATCACAAGCACACTTTCTGATTTTGCAATGTCTGAGAGTATGTCGGCGCCTGCAATAACCACGGGAATCCCATCCAGGAAGCTTCCGCGGATATCGCTGACATACTCAATGCTGTATGGGTTGAGGCTGTCGAGCAGGAGTATGCCTGTGCTGTCGTTCAGCGGAACCGCCGGGTCATAACTCCATTCCCTCCCTTCTTTCAGATTGTTAAACACTGAAATGCTTTCGGTTACATAAATATCCGGAATATTCACCTTAGCGAGGGGTTTCAGCCTGAAGAACGAATCGAAATAGGTTTCCCTGGTGATATAAGTCGCAGGGAACACCCATTTTCTTTGCTGGTAACACTGAAAAAGGTTCATTGCAAGCAGGAGGAAAAGAAAGCCCGCAAAGACCCTTCTGAGTGACAATTTTTTGTTTAAAAGCGGAAAACGGAGAGTATATAAAAGGAGTAAACCAATGAGGCCGTAAAAATCAATAAAAACCCGCTGGCTGAACTTGGAGGCATAGTGCCAGTTCCACCAGCAGGACGCAATGTGTAGATGTAACATCAGGATCAACAGCAGTGTCAGTGATCTGAACCGGTTTTCGCGGTATAGCAGGATAAACCCCGGCATGGCAAAAAAAGCGATCGGGGTATAAATGAACCATCCTTTATGGTAACTGAAAAGAATACTGAAAAGGTTGGGATTCAAGAAGTTAAATCCCTGGTTGCCATAGGAATACACGAAAAAGTATCCGGTTTGTGCATACCACAGCAGGGGAGGGATAAGGAATACAATGAAAACGATGAGCAACACGGCAAAACGTGCTTTAACATGGGTGGCGAAAGCCCTGATTTGTTCCCGGAATGGGTTCCACCCTCCGGCAAGGAACAGCAGGGTGAAAATAAACAAGCCGTTGGTGGGCCTGGTTATCGCTGCGAGGGCAAAGAAGAGGGCTGCAAGTGAATATTGCCAGACTTTTTTTTCGTGCATTGCCCTGATCGAGAACAGGAAAAAACCGTTGAGCAGGGCGAAGTTATATACGTGACCCATGGAAGGTTCAATGATGGCATAATAAACCATGTTGGTGCCAAAAGCAATCAGGATGATCACCAGGGAAATGTGTAATTCATTTTCTGCGAATTTCCGGAGAAAATTTTGCAGGAAACGTAATCCAAGCCACAGGTAAAATAATGTGGCCAGGCCGACGGCATATTGGTAAATAATGGAATACCCGTCGGCAGGAAAACCGAGAAATAAAGTGAGGATATGGGCCAGAAGGAAAAAAGGAAGCCAAAGCGCTGCCAGCCCGGGAAATCCGATGTTTACCGTTTCACCCCTGAATTCCTGCCTTATTTCCTTGAAAGCGCTTTTATCCAGAGGATAATATTTGTTTTCATAACTCTCAACAAAGTTGTAATCCAGGTCGTGATGTATGAAAAGGGCCGTAAGGTAGGCATAGTAGGCTTTTCCGTCGCTGTTGATGGTTCTGTCCCAGTCAAGGTAAGGTTTTTTTACGAAAAAGAAAAGCAGAAGATAAAGCAAAAGGGTGAGCTCTGCAGGGTATTTAGTGATAACCTTTTTCATGCCGGTTTTTGCATTCTTTGTCTTCTGGCTTCAAAAATCAGTATCCCTGCTGCCACAGAAACATTCAGCGACAGTGTTTTACCTTCTACCGGGATTTTTACCTGAGTGTCTGACAGGCTGAGCAGTTCAGGGGAAATTCCATCTTCTTCCGAGCCCATGATGATGGCCGTGGGCAGGGTGTAGTCTGCCAGATCATAGGGTTTATCTGCTTTTTCGGTGGCGGCGATGAGTTGTATGCCTGAGTCTTTAAGATACTTTACCGTTGAATTGAGGTTGGGTTCCCTGGCAACAGGCACATGGTTCAGCGCCCCGGAGGAAGCTTTTACGGCATCGGCAGTGATCAGGGCAGAACCTCTGGATGGAATAATAATGCCGTTTACGGCAGCACATTCGGCCGACCGTGCTATGGAACCGAAATTCCTGACATCGGTAATCCTGTCCAGAAGCAGGAAAATTGGTATTTCGCCCCTTTCAAAAGCTGAAATTACAAGTTCTTCAGTTTTTTGGTAGATAATTCCCGAAAAGAAAGCAACAATCCCCTGATGATTGTTCCGGGTGATGGAATTGAGTTTTTCGACCGGTACAAACTGCACCGGGATATCAAACTCTTTTGCAATGGCCATCACCGGGCCTGATTTGGAAGGCTGAATCCCTTTGCGGATCAGTATTTTTTCAACCTGCCTTCCCGAACGGAGGGCTTCGGTGACAGGGTTCAGTCCGTATATGTATTGATCGGATTTCAAAGTATTTTTTTGATGTGGTCAAAATTATAAATAAAATGGTCAAAGCAACCCGTTTTCTTCGAGGGCAACTTTTAACCCATGCACGGTGATGGGTTTAGAAATGATGGTGAGATTTTTATCCAACAGAAACATCGTGGGGGTTGCATAAATATTGTATTTCCGGGCTGCATTGCCATCCCATCCTTTGAGATCACAGGCATCAATCCATTGAAAGTCAAACGGTTCAAGCGCTTTTTCCCATTCTTTCCTTTCCTTGTCAAGAGAAATGGCAAGGACTTCATATTTTTTTTCCTCCTGGGCCAAGTAAAGCGTATGTACTTCCGGTAGGGCTTCATTGCAATGAGGGCACCAGCTTGCCCAGAAAAGCACCAGGGTGTAACCGGTAGGGATGGCAGACAGGGTTACTTCGTTTCCTGAAATATCAGGAATGGTAATGTCAGGGGCTGTTTTTCCCTCTGCAAGTTCGGCATATTTCTTAAGACGGGTGGCCAGGTCCGACTTAATTTCTTCATTCTCACACTGCTCAGAAGAGTAACTTTCAGCGATATGGTCAAGCACCTTGTCGAAATGATATTTCTCAAATCCACCGACCAGATATTCAACGATGAACTCAAAAATAATATCATTGTCGAGCGAACGGTAAAGTATTTCATCCACTGCCTTTTTAAGCTCTTCCTCCAACTGGTCCTGGGTAAAGTTGGGGTTTCCGAACAGTGACATGTATTCGATGGCCAGGGTGGGATAGGCATTGGTTCGTATCAATTCAATATCGTTAAATTTCTTCTCGTCGAAGAAATGGTCTTTCAGGTAGGTAAACCTTTCCTCTTCTCGGAGTGCAGGGTCAAGAAACGGAGGTTTTTGAAGGGCAATAAGCCGGGCGGCAAATGAGCCGGGATATTCCAGGATAACCTGTTGGGCTTTATTCGCCAGCTCGTGCTGGATGGAAATATATTTGTTGCGCGCAAGAAGGTAAAAACTGTCCTCTTTCGGGAAATAATCAATGAGCGGGTTCAGCAGCTCGAATTTCAGATTGAAGGATCTTTTCATATTCATGAAATCGAAGTAGACT
>JAFGME010000132.1 GCA_016927695.1 Bacteroidales bacterium | reverse complement strand
TCAACACCACCTTTCAAACCTTTGCTTAATATCCAGGAGTTCAGAACCAGGCAAAGCAGAAAAAAAATCACTGCCTCAAGCGGGATACCGGTGGTTGATACGAAAATATCAGTATAGGTACTGAAAAAATCGGCCACCTGGTTTTGTCCCAATCCCTGAAAAGTGCCGGAAACCGAATGGAATACGTAGGCCAGTGTCCAGCTCTCAATATAGCAATAGTAAGCCGCGATGGCAATGTTTGAAAATATACCGAATGTTCCAAGGTAAAGCCAGAACCTCCGGACTCCCATTTTTTTAAAGGTGAAAGGGGTAGTATGATACCCGAACTGCCCTCCATACCTTCCGATGGACCACTCTATTAACAGAAGTGGAATTCCCAGGAGAAGGAAACAAACGAAATAAGGGATGATGAATGCCCCTCCCCCATTCTGGATGGCCTGAACAGGAAACCTTAAAAAATTCCCCAGTCCCACCGCATTGCCTGCCATTGCCAGAATCAGCCCGACACGGGTACCCCATGCTTCTTTCACTGAATTCATCCTGTTTCCTGATTAAAATTAAGCCTGATTGCTGAATTCATCCCGGATCACTTAAACTCAAATAGATTTACAATAATAAAAATTAATTTTGAATTCACAAAAAGAGAATTCTCATGAAAACAACTATTTTGTTAAAAGTGGCGCTATTCACAATGGACCGCAGCTCCGGAAAGAAAAAGGTAAACCTGATAACAATCATGTGATCAGCCACTTCGTATAAAAACAAAATGAAATACATCAATAAAAAAAAAGCAGTCTTACTGCTCCAGGCCATCCGGGATTCACTGTCGGGTATCGAACATGATTTCACCAGCGGCAGCCTCAAAAAGGCAGCATTTCTTCTTGCGGTGCCCATGGTTCTTGAAATGATCATGGAATCGGTGTTTGCCGTTGCCGACATTTTCTTTGTTTCAAAATTAGGCGCAGATGCAGTTGCCACCGTTGGCATTACAGAATCAATCATAACTATTGTCTATGCCATTGCTTCGGGATTGAGCATGGCAACGACAGCCCTTGTATCAAGGAGGATTGGGAATAAGCAACCCCGCGAAGCCGGTTCGGTAGCTTTTCAGGCCATCATCACCGGATTGCTGGCATCACTTGCCATCGCCATTCCGGGTGCATTGTTCGCACCTGACCTGCTCAGGTTAATGGGCGCCAATGAAGTCATTGTGAAGGAATATGCAGGCTATACATCATGGATGCTGGGAGGGAATATAGTCATCATGCTCCTTTTCGTTATTAACGCTGTTTTCAGAAGCGCCGGCGATGCGGCTTTGTCGTTCAGGGTTATGTGGATTGCCAATGCCATAAACATCGTCCTTGACCCATGTTTAATATTTGGGTTGGGACCCTTTCCGGAAATGGGTGTTACCGGAGCTGCCCTGGCTACAAATATTGGGAGAGGTTTTGCCGTTGCTTATCAATTCTTCCTGCTATTCTCCGGAAAAGGCAGGATAAAACTTAGCAAATCAGATTTCTGCATCAGGCCTGAAATAATTTCAAAAATCATTCATATTTCGATGGGAGGCATTGGCCAGAACATCATTGCCACATCCAGCTGGATTGGAATGGTCAGGATCGTTTCGCACTTTGGGAGCGAAGTGGTGGCAGGATACACCATTGCCATCAGGATCATCATATTCTCCCTGCTTCCCTCCTGGGGGTTAGGAAATGCTTCAGCCACCCTGGTGGGCCAGAATCTCGGGGCAGGTCAACCCGAAAGGGCTGAAAAATCAGTTTGGTTCACAGGAAAAATCAACATGTTTTATGCAGGATTTGCAGGACTGGTATTTGCATTGATCCCAGAATTATTCCTGACATTGTTTATCAAGGATCCGATGGTTGTTAAGCACGGCGCTGACTGCTTAAGAATCATCAGTTTCGGATTCATTGCATTCGGGTTAGGGATGGTGCTTATCCAGGCCTTCAATGGTTCAGGGGATACAAAAACCCCCACATGGGTGTTTTTTATTTGCTTCTGGTTGCTTGAAATACCGCTTGCCTATCTCCTGGCCATTGAACTTTCGGCAGGTCCCAATGGTGTTTTTTATGCCATCACTGTTTCTGAAACCATAATGACAATTTTTGCCTGGATACTGTTCAGACGGGGTGCCTGGAAGCTTAAACAGGTGTAGACTTAAAGCTCTCAATAAAATGCAATGAAAATGAATACAAATATACCTGCACTCTCTATCTTTGCACCATGCAATTCGAACTCACAGCCGATTTCAGTCCCACGGGCGATCAACCGGAAGCCATAAGGCAGCTGACCGAAGGAGTCAACAGGGGTGATCGTGCCCAGGTACTCCTGGGTGTTACAGGGTCAGGAAAAACCTTTACCATAGCCAACGTCATTCAGCAAATCCAAAGGCCTGCCCTTATTCTGAGCCACAATAAAACCCTGGCAGCCCAGCTTTACGGGGAGTTCAGACAGTTTTTCCCGCAGAACAGGGTGGAGTTTTTTGTTTCATACTATGATTACTATCAGCCCGAAGCCTACATTCCTGTTACCAACACTTACATTGAAAAAGATCTTTCCATCAACGAAGAAATCGAAAAACTCAGGTTGAGCGCCACATCAGCATTGCTTTCCGGCAGAAGGGATGTAATTGTGGTTTCTTCCGTTTCATGCATTTACGGAATTGGAAATCCGGATGATTTCACAAATAACGTGATCAGGATCAAAACCGGAGATGTTCTCAACAGAAACAAATTCCTGAGATTTCTGGTAAACTCACTGTATTCGCGCAATGAAGCAGTCTTCAGCCATGGCAACTTCAGGGTAAAGGGGGATACTGTGGATGTTTATCCGGCTTATGCTGATGTTGCTTACAGAATTATTTTCTGGGGAGAACAGATAGAAAGCATCGAAACTTTCGATCCTCTTAGCGGACAGAAGACAGACCAATATTCCAGCCTGAACATCTATCCGGCCAATATATTCATCACATCCCAGGAAAAAATGAAGGAGGCTTTATCGGTCATACAAAGTGATCTTTTCAAACAGACGGGTTACTTCAGGGAGACAGGCAAGAACCTCGAGGCCAAAAGGCTGGAAGACCGTGTGACCTATGACATGGAAATGATGCGGGAGTTGGGTTATTGTTCTGGAATTGAAAACTATTCAAGGTATTTTGACGGAAGAAAGCCCGGTTCAAGGCCTTTTTGCCTGTTGGATTATTTCCCTGAAGACTACCTCATGGTCATTGATGAAAGCCATGCCACAGTACCTCAGATAAGGGCCATGTACGGAGGGGACCGGTCGCGTAAACAAACCCTCGTGGAGCATGGGTTCAGGCTTCCTGCTGCGTTGGACAACCGGCCACTGAAATTCCACGAATTCGAGGATATGCTTTCCCAGGTTATTTATGTGAGTGCAACACCTGCAGATTTTGAGCTGCAACAGGCAGAAGGCGTTGTGGTGGAGCAACTGATTCGTCCGACAGGCCTGCCCGATCCGGTGATTGAAATCAGGCCCAGCCTCAACCAGATTGACGATTTGCTGGATGAGATCCATACCAGAATCACCTCAAACGAAAGGGTATTGGTCACTACACTTACCAAAAGAATGGCAGAAGAACTTACCAAATACATGTCACGACTGTCAATAAAATGCCGGTACATCCATTCGGAAGTCGACACACTCGAAAGGGTTGAGATACTCCGTGAACTGAGGATGGGGTCGATTGATGTGGTGGTTGGAGTTAATCTTCTGCGGGAAGGGCTCGATCTTCCGGAAGTGTCGCTTGTGGCTATCCTGGATGCCGACAAGGAAGGCTTCCTGAGATCAGAGAAATCCCTCACACAAACTGCAGGCAGGGCTGCCAGGAATATCCGTGCGAAAGTAATCTTCTATGCCGACCATACCACAGACAGCATGCAGAAAACCATAGACGAAACCAACCGGAGAAGGGATAAACAACTGAGATACAACATTCAGCATAACATCACACCGGCTCAGATCATTAAATCCACCGAAGCCATCATGGGTCAAACTGCTGTGGCAGGAACCAGAGGTAAGGAAACATCCAGGGCTTATGTTGAGAAAGAAGGAATAAATATAGCAGCAGACCCTGTGGTACAATATATGTCAAAAGAACAACTGCAGAAAACCATTGCAAAACTTGAGAAGCAGATGCAGGCGGTTGTGAAAGAACTGGATTTCATCGAAGCTGCAAGGCTCAGAGATGAGATTTTTGCCCTGAAGGCAAAAATGAAAGGGCTGTAAACCTCCTCCGGTAACAGCCCTTCTGTTTATCTACAATATATCCTTTCAATCAAGGAATACTTTCCGGCTGAAGGAACGGTCATCTGTTCTGACGGTAACAAAATAGTACCCGGGCCCGGAATCAACCTCAATGGTTTCAAAAACCGTATTATTCAATTCTTTGCCAAGTATCTGCTGTCCCATAGCGTTGTAAAGGGCAATCTCTCCTGAAAACTCTTCTGAAGCTTTCAGATAAATACGATTGTCAAAGGAATAAACCTTTATTTCATCATTTTCCGAGGCTATGGCAGCATCCTTGAAGTGTTGGTTGCTGATGAAAATATAATGTAAAAGAAATCTTCCCGGATTATCGCCAATTTCTGCATTGAATGAATAATCAGGATTCAGGGTCAGGTTTTGTAAAATACCGGTTTTCAGGTCTTCCAGAACAACAGGGTCCTGCCATGGGCCATTGGAACCCTGTGCCGCTGATAAGCTAAAAGTATATAAACCCGGTGTTTCAGATTCAAATCTTACAGGTACAGCCGAACAATTTGAATAATCCATGGCATTCACTGAAAGGTAATCCCCATACCGCCCGACGCTATACAACTGAGGTGCGGCGCTCAAACCAAATAATTTGTGTGCATCAAACTCAGTATCAAACCCTGCAGTAGCTTCTTCGCTAAACCTTATGACCATCTGGTCGGAGTATTCAGCGCTGCCTTTCACGGTAAAAAGGAAATTGTCCTCACCAAATGCCTCGCTGGTCTTAAAAAATTCGCTGCCGTCGTGTGCCTGCGCTATAAAATTAACTCCCAGGTTACCGGTGGCATAATTACACTCAACAAAAAACCCCTGATGTGCAGGAATAATACTGTCAACGTTATTGGTCCCAAAAGGTGCGTCTTCAACATATACCCCATAATTGCCAAGGAGGGGATTCCACAGGTAAATGGAGGAGTTCACATTTGTTTTGCTCCATCCTCCGTCAATATTCCAGTTGATGGCAGAAGGGTAAGGGTTCCCGACTAAATTAAAGCCTTTGCTGTTGTGAGGGGCTGCGGCTGTATAAGTGAGGTCTATATCTCTTGATCCACTGTTTAGTTCTCCTTTAAACTCAATGGTTTTGCTTCCGGTAAGCCAGCTGGCTGCCCATAGTGCATATCCCTGCATGTCGGTTGTCAACAATGAATCATTATTGATAATATAGGTCCAGGCACTGTCAGGTTCGTTAAACCAAATCAGATACATATTGTTGAATGTAAATGTGTTAGGATCATCGACCGGGGATGAAACATAATGCCACATATCCTGTTGGATGTACCTTTCGACAACAGTGTTTAAAACAGTGGATTTCTCAATGTCAGGACAAATTAGCGACCCGCAATTCCCGGCCTGGTCTGCTTTAATAGTAATTTCACAATTACCAAGATCGATTTTGGTATTTGATGTAACATTAACATCAGGATGAATGAAAACTCTGAGTGTTGTATTTGCCCCGGAAGAATTGGTAATGGCATTACCGTTGGTGGCATAGGTTTCAATGTTCATCATGATTTCAAGGTCTGTTACCGTGTTGTTGTTTGTTTTTTTCTCAATATAGTGGAATTTACAATTACCGGTTCCGGCAATAATACATGAGCTTCCCTCAGCAGAAAGGCAAATGGCATCTTTGTTTACACCATTTCCTATCATTCCGTCGCAGGTGATGTTTCCGTAAACCTGAATGGAAAACGGTCCGGAAGGGCTGTTCTTGTAAAGCTTGGCATTACTCTCCACATTGAGGTTTTTCACCTTGGTTCTGTTGTTATTGTAAACAACAGTATGCCCGCTTCTGATGGTAACGTCTGAGGTTGAATTGTTTGGGTAGCTGGTAGCATTGACCCAGGAAGCCCCGTTGAATTCTTCCCAAACGGAGGTTGTTTTCCAGTTTCCTGAAGATTTTGTACGATAATCCCCTGCAACTTGTGCAAAGGTCTGGCTGGTTACTGTGACTGCGATGAATATCACGGTCAAAAATTTAATTTTTTTCATAGCATTAAAGATTTCAAAGAATTAATTATTTAGCCCTCACCACAAATATACAACATAAATATCTCAAAACAAAATTTTTTTGAAATATATTTAAAGTGAATAGCAGATTTCAAACCATGGAACAGGTTATATCCTTATTGTGCAAGGGAGAACCTCAGCTTAATGCCGCCCTGTGTGGTTGAATTTCTGAACTGAGAAGGAAGGAAAGGATTGGTGATGATTTTATCGAAATAAAAAGCGATGGTAAGGCTCTGGCTGATCATATAATCGGCGTTGGTAGCAATACGCACCTGCTTCTGTCCTGCAGAAACCTGGTTGAGGTCATTGACAATGTTTCTCAATACTGTTTTGTTGCTCCTGATGGAAAAGTCGAATTTAAGATTCAGATCGCTTTTGACAGTTCTTCTTCCTGCGCCTCCGAAGGAAGAAAATGTAAAGGGCAGTTCTTTGATACGGTAGCCCAATCCTAATGTAAACTCATTATTGGACACTTCGGTAAGCTGATTGTTGGCAAAGCTCAGTGACAAATTCCTGGATTTCTTGATCTCAAACTTTGTCAGAAGGCTGTTGTGAAGTGTCATATCAAAATTGATGAGCGGACTGAATTGCTCATTAATGGTGATTACCCCTATTTCATAGCGTGGGAAGAAATCCCCGTTGTTGGGATTACGCCTGGCAGGAATGTCTTCACTGCCGGGGTACTCTGAGAAATTAATATTGGACGAGAAAGACCCGAGGCTGTAGTTGCTCCGGTAGGCATGATTAACGGTGATGGATTTAAACCACCTCTTAAACAGTTCTATTTTGGTAAGACCATTGTAAGACAACCTCCAGTTGGGCAGCGGAATGTTTGGCATAATATTCAGGCCTATTCTTTCAGGTGATTTTCCTGCGTATGCAGCCAGGAAGGAAGGGGCAAGCACGTACTGGGATGTCGGGCCATAACCCAGAGGGAACCCGGTTGAATCAACCGTTTGCAGGGTTTCCGGATATTCGGCTGCAAGTCGTTGTGCTATGGCCAGGCGGTAAGCTTTCATATCCTCAAAATATTGTGATTTCTCTCTGTTAAGTATCCCTCCGAAGGCTGTTCCCCAGGTAATATAGGAGATGCTGTAAGAGCCGTTTTGAAGTTCATTGCTCAAAATAAAATTTCCATCCGGGGGAATGGAGTCGTTAAAAACATAGAAACCCGTCTTATTCATGGATTGTTGCTTATCCGCCGTCAGCTCGATTTTCAAATCCTTAAATGGCTCAAATGTAGCCTTCAGGTTAAGGTTTTCATTGGTCATCCTTGAAAATGCCGCGTTAAGCCTGCTGCTCGTAGTAAGCCATCCATCGCGATTGAAGTAGGATGGGTCTTCGGGCTGTTTACCCAAAATAAACTCCATGCCCGGCGCATCGTTGGTCCAGTTGTTCCCGATGGCTGTCGGGGCATACATAAATCCCGGCATCATGGTCCCTTCGTTTTTGGAGTACTGGAACGATGCCTTTTTAAATCCCATCAGAATCTTCACAATTCCCTGTCCTGCCAGCTTCAGGTATTCCGAAGGAGGAGTGGCGGTTTTAACGCTGTCCTGTTTTCCTGAATCAGCGCCGCCGTCTTCATCCCCGTCCCCTTTTTTGCCTTTCTGGTCCTTTTGCTGCTGGGGAGGCTTTTTTTTGCTTCCGGATTCATTGATCTTCTTGAGGAAGCCCACTTTGTTATATAACTTGTTCAGGTCGGCATTTCCATTGAAGGTCAGGTTTCGGTTGTTCTGAACCGAATTACCCAGCGTATCCCTGATGGATAAAGGAGACCCTGTCCAGTCGTACGTAACCTGATAACCGGCCTGAGCGGTAACCCAGTCGAGCAGGGGTATCTTATTCACCGGAACATTATAGGTGAGACCCACATTCTGTGTATAGCGGTTCAGGGTGCCCCCTGAGTATATTTCATCCCATATCTCCTGCTTTTTCTGTTCAAAGTCCGGGTCGGTCTTTTTAAGGCTCCCTGAAGGTTCGGCAACAAATGAATTGGCGGTGGCATTAAAGTTCAGCGACAGGGACTGGGCGAGATCAAACTTGAGATCATATTGCCGGTTCCAGTCCCAGGTACGATAGTATGTCGGAAAAGTGATTACATTGCCGATGCTTTTTTTCCGAAGTTTCCTCTCATTATTTACCCTGTTCATGTCGGTCCTGAAAGAGAACATTTTCGGCAGAAAATAAAAATTGAAATCTTTTATCAGTTGCAGCGCTTTGGTGCTGGAAATAAACCCGATCTTTTCAAACGGGGCAACCTTTTTGGGATTGGCTGAAAACGCATAACCTATGCCGCCGCTGGTGGTTTTTTGCAAATCGTATTCAATGTCAACATTTCTGTGGTAAAGCTCTGAATAAGAGTATGAAACATCAAAATTTTCAATATCATACACTTTCGGCTTCGACTGGCTGCCCACCTTGTCTTTTCTTACATTAATAAAGTTGATATTTTTTCTTTGGGTGTAATCGGTGGTCTGGCTTTTTATTTCATCCTTTTCTTCCTTCATTTCGTACGAATCGATCACCTCATCGAGGACAAGGTCGGGATCGAGCGGGTTAAATTCCGGTTTGATGGTGGTTTCGGAGTAATCGAAGTGCATGGGTATCCTGACCCCTGATTTCTCCGGCAGAAACTTTCCCAGTTCGAGGTTGGTGGCAAAATCAAACTGTGTGATGGCATCAAGCTGTATGTCCGTGATTTTCTTTTCAATGCTCCCGAACCAGGGAGAGGTATATCCGCCGGAAACCACAACATTGCCAAGATCGGCGAGGTTTACACTAACCCTCGAAGTGGCGGCCCAGCCGCCTCTGTTGTTGAAATCTGTCAGGCGGAGCTCGTTCACCCATACTTCAGCGCAAATCGGTTCTCCGCTGTCTTCTTCTTCGTTGTTAGCTGTTTTTTTAGGGTTTCTTACGCCGATCAACAGGACCTTGACATCGCTGATGGAAGGCGACCCAAGAACGGTGACCCGGTTGTTCCCGTCCCAGGCATAATACGCCCTCCCAAGGCTCACCAGGGAGCCGGGCTGACGCATCTCCGAGTTCCTTTGTAATTTGAAATCGACCAGCTTTTCCAGATCAATGTCGATCTCATTGACAGAAGGCCATATCTCATCCGGATCGGATGTATACCATGGAGTAAATTTCAGGGGAACTTCATATTCATAATAATTCTGCGTGAAATCGGAGCCCACCCGGATAAATATGGATAAGTCGCCGTACTTCAGGACGTCACCTTCAATAGAGTGTTCTGCATGAACATACATTTTCAGTCTTTTAAACTGCCTGAAGTCGAATTCAGCTGTTTTATATGCTGCAGCAACATCCCCGTCGGCCAGTTCACAAACTTTCATAACCATTGATTGTTCGTTGAGCCTCGTAAGGTTTGTGGTTCCGATATTAACTTCTCTTTCAATACCCGGGGGGATAATATAGGGGATGGGGATCCGCTGCCCGTTTTCCTCAATATTCACTGCAGAGATATCAAAGGAAGTTTCATTAATGGTGCTCTGAGGGATATATTCCCCGGGCGCCAGAAGATCCTCACTTACGGGATACCTTCTCCATTCACCGCGTACCAGGTCAAGGGTGGCAAAACGAAGAACTACCGGCTTATTGAAACCTGTCATAAACATCCTCATGAACCGGATCGACTTGAAATCATTGATACCGCCGACCACTTTGTCAGGATTCCGCACAGGGATTTTAAACTGGTACCATTTTACGCTGCTTATCTCGCCGTTGGGGAGAGGTATTCCCTGTGCATTGTAAACATCGGTGATGTAGTTTTCACCTGCCTTCATTTTACCCGGCTTCAGGACAATTCTGTACTGGAAATATCTTTCGGCTTCACTCAGGGTATTGTCTTCATTGATATCTTCCATATTGGGTTGCCTGGAGTTTCCATCATACACCCCGCCTCCGGTGTTCTCCGGGGAGTTTCCGTCAGGTCCGTTGAATCCTTTATAACGCTCCAGCACACTGCTGAACTGCGGATCTGTGTCCAGGTCATCCCCTCTGAAGTTACGGTAGTTGTCTGCAGAGGGATCTTCAACGGCGCTCAGGTAGGCAAGGGAGTTCGTCCCCAGGTTGGGGTCTGCTGCGATTACATCAAGGTACGGAAAAGCAGGCTCATATTCCGAGGCCACGGAAAAAAAAGTTCTTTCATCTTCATCTCTGAGCCCGTCGTAGCCGACATCCTGATATTCCCTGGCGCCGGCCTCATTGGAGAAAGATTGCACGAGGTCAAGCTTGTCGGGAACACGGCCCCAGATCGTATTTACGACCTCTGTAACCTCCCCGGAAACAGGCAGCCCGTGTTCATAACTTTTCCTCGAATCTTTAAGGATGTCCTCAGAAACATCCCCCAAATTGAAGTATAGTTCCCCTCCCGTACCGTCGTTAAGTGAACCGTCGGCGAAGGGGTCCATCATCCAGAACTCAATGTACTCAATGTTGGTGGCTTCAAAATCCGTTGTTTCAATCTTTCTCATCATCCCTCCCCATCTCATTTCCGGGTTTTTCAGTGACCCGTCCGGATTGAGGCCGTCCACATCAAAATTATAGGGACCCCTTTCGGAAGGATAATAGGCCACGTTCATTACTGCAATGTTGGTAGGTGTGCCATTGGGGATATCCTTATTGGGAAAAACTTCATTTTCAAGGATTTGCCTGACATAATGATTGGAAAGTTCATCGTTGTCGACATTGTCGGGTTTTAGTGTGCTGTTCCGGTCGTAGAAAACGGTGGGATCAATGGTGTACCAGGCCATTTTTGCCCGGTTGGCGCCATATTCAACAGAATTGACAGTGTTTCCCTCGGGGAAAAGGTCATCCTGGTTTTGAGGAGTGCTGGCCATGAACCATGTACTGAAATTGCGCATATCAATGGTCGACTTGGTTCCTTCAAAATCATCAATGTAAGATATGCCTTCTTTTCCCACAGCGCGGGAGTGTCCGGGCAGAAAATGGGCAAACTCGCCGTCAATGGCCACATTTGAAGGAACTGCAGTGCTTATCAGGGGCAGTTTATCCACCAGCCTTGTGATAAACCTTGATTCGGTCTGGTAATTATAATCCAGGCCCCATATCGTATTTGAGATGGGGTCATCGCCATAATTGACTTTTTGTGTCAGCGGACGTTCGGACAGGTTTAGCACCGTACCTCCGATATGAAAATCAGGGGTTATCTCATGATCAATGTGCGCACCCATCAGCCTTTTGGTTTGTATGCTGAACAATGTATTGCTCTCAAGCGAAATATTAATGGGAGTTCCGGAATTCATAATGCCCTCGTTAATGATGCGCACCCTGCCAAGGGTATAATCCACGGTATAATCGACATTCTCAGTCAGCAAAACGCCTCCTGCGGTAACCCTGACCGATCCCTGGGGGATGTTAAGCGCATTCAGGGATATCTCCGACCCCGAAGACGATTTGTAAAAACCTTCAATCAGGTACTTGTTCTTTTCGGCATACTGCTGTGATCCGGTTTTTGTAAGGGTGTAAAGTGAGTCGTAGCAATAGCGGTCGGCCAATTCCCCGGCTCCAAGGCCTTCGAGTTTTTCCCTCAGATAAGATCCGAACGGCTCAAGCACCGTGAAGAATATTTTTCCGTTTCTCGAATTGATGGTACCCCCCTGTGTACCCGCATTGTCAAGAAAATCGAACACCCCGTCGGGCACTCTGTTTTGCATGGCATCAAGGTTATCCAGGTTAAAGACCTGTATCAGGGGTACACCCATGATTCCTTCCGGTCCTTCGTTAAAATAGCCGGTCGGAACTCCGTTCTCATCTCCCGAATAAAGAATGTTCAGGCTGAAATCCTGACTGTTGACCTGATAGGCCCCAATGGGATAGATATTTTTCATCATCAGGTCCCAGCGGGGATTACGGATGTCGAGGAAGGTACTTTTCAGGAGTTTCACAATGAGGCAACTTTGCCCTGTGATCCCTTCATCAGAGAATTCCCCTACCTGGTAAACGCTGTCTGAACCTATTAACTGATACTGGAAGGCCACTGCAAGAGTCTGATCCGGATTAATCATGGAATTCAATGAAATGAAACCCAGTTTACTGTTCAGCGTAAACTCATTGGGGGTAAGCTTTTTGGCCAATTCCACCTTTTCAAAATCCGACCCCGGTTCAAAACCCTTGGAAATAAGATGGCTGTTCACATTATTGAGGTTTCTCACCTGGGTGCTGTCAAATTTTGTCAACAGATTGTTGGAGTAATTGTCAGGGGAATAATAGTATGGATTGGGGTTCGGGGAAATGATTTGTGTGTTGTATATCTTCTCATTTTCGCCCAAATCGGTAAATGCCACGATGTTCCTGTTTTGGGTCACCGCGGCGCCAATATTGGTGACCCACACCTCAATTTTAGTGATGTTTATTCCTGAATTGACAATGGGCAGGTCGACCAGGGCATCTTCGTAGTTTTCCCTGAAATAGTGAGAAAGGAAGAAGTGCTTGTTTTCCTCGTATTCGTCTGCTTTTATCTGAAAATCATTGGTTTGCGCCCCACCCTGAAGGGTTACGGTAGAGGTTTCACTTTCCTGCTCTGAATAAAGCGCAGTCACTATGGTCTTCCCGAATTTCAGCTTTGTTTTGATACCGAAAAGGCTTTGGCTTCCTGTAATGAGCGAACTGTTAAGAGGAAGGTTGACATCACCGGCTTCAATAAGCTGAATAATCTCATCCTCGTCGCCCTCGTATCTCAGATTGAGCTTATTTTCGAAATCAAAGGTAGCCTCAGTGTTGTAGTTAGTTTTAAACTCGATTTTATCTCCGATTTTGGCAATGACATTCATCTGAATGGTTTCCTTGAAATCAAAGTTGACGGTTCGCCTCTGGCGTATGTCGAGAGTAGGGTCATCACGGCTGTTTCCCAGGATGCCGAACTGAAGCTCCACCATACCCGAGGGTCTGATATCGATGGTGTTTCCCCCGAAAATCCTGTCGAAAGCCGCCCCTCCGATATATATGGAGGGAATTATTCCGCTCCTCGCTCCGGCGCCGGCCGATTTTGAGCGCTCCTTCCAATACTCTCTCACAGAGTGGTTCAGGTCGTACTCACGGTATTCTTCCGGGGACATATAATAAGGTGACCGGTAATTCAGGTCGCCGATTTTTCTTTTCAGTCTGTACTGGTTGGTTTCAGGGTCATATTCCACATCCTGGCTGATATTCGACGGCAGTTTAAGCAGCAGGGGATTGGTATTCTGTGAAGGGTCGTATGGTACAGTTTCTTCTTCAAGGGGATAAGGAAGCCATATCCGGGAGGTGTCAGGTTTAACAATGGTGTCTGGCGGATAAAGGAATTTGTTGATCACCCTGTGATTGTCGGCATATTGCAGAAATGACCCCGCAATGGTATCCCTACTAATCCATCCTGTCAGCAATACCGAAAACAGTATTATTTTACAAAAACTCCCCTTCAAAAGTCTTATTCGTTAGTGCTTAATTTCAATGCCCTGGTTTCCAACCTTCCTCTATGGTTTTTCTCCAAAAAACAAAGCATCGCTTACTTTCACAATATCTTTAATGCTTCTTTTATCAAATCCTCCACTTTCAATGGCTGGCCGTACTTACTGATGACCCGGTCAAGCGCTTTCTCGGCTGCAGGTTTGCTGAAACCCAGAACCGACAAACCAGATAACGCCTCCTGTTTGATAGTATTGTGTTCCGGGGGGGCAAATTCCGTACCCGGTTCAGGTTTATCTATTTTATCCCTCAGATCAATGATGATTCTTTGGGCTGATTTGGGTCCTATTCCCTTAACAGACTGAAGCAAAGAAGGATTATTATCATGAATCGCCCGGTAAAGGGTTTCCGGAGTCAGTGAGGATAAAACCAGCAAAGCGGTGTTGAATCCAATACCTGAAACGCTGATCAGTTTTCTGAAAAGTGTCCTTTCCTTTTCCTCCGCGAAACCATATAATGAAAATCCCACCGGTGTTGTGGCTTCATTTTTTATGGCCAGATGGGTATAAAGCCTGTAGGTATCATGTGCCTTAAGCCGGGTGTATGTGTTGATGCTGATATGGATCATGTAACCAATGCCTCCGCAATCACATATCACATAAGCAGGATTTTTCTCCACCAGTTTTCCTTCAATGTATGAATACATAGTCCAATCTTTCAGTAACTTAAAACAAATAATGAATCGATAATATAAATCCGGCAGCTAAAATAAAAATTATCTTGCATAGGCCTGTCTTTTGGGAATTAATTTGTGAACAATATAAATTAATGGTTTTCTTGCAAAATAACCGGAACATTTCATAGCTTTGCGCGCAAGTGTTAATTGGTTCACAATAAAAATTTAATATCAATGGACAATCTGTTTCGTAAAGACGCATTTATTTACCATTCTGAAGGCAGGCCTGGAAAACTGGAGGTAGTGCCTTCAAAACCGTATTCAACCCAGCGGGATTTATCCCTTGCCTATACCCCCGGAGTGGCGGATCCATGCCTTGCCATTAAAGCCAACCCCGAAGATGTATATAAGTACACGGTGAAAGGGAACCTGGTTGCAGTAATATCCAATGGCACAGCCGTTTTAGGGCTCGGAGATATCGGCCCGGAAGCCGGCAAACCCGTGATGGAGGGTAAAGGCCTTCTTTTTAAAGTGTTTGCCGATATTGATGTGTTCGACATTGAAGTCAATCTGAAAGATATTGACAAATTCGTTGAAACAGTGATTGCCATTGCCCCGACTTTCGGCGGGATAAACCTTGAAGACATCAAGGCTCCGGAGTGCTTTGAGATTGAAGACAGGATAAAGGCAGCCTTAGACATTCCGGTGATGCACGATGACCAGCACGGAACAGCCATCATCACTTCCGCCGGGCTGCTCAATGCCCTTGAGATCAATAACAAAAAAATTGAAGACGTTGTGGTTGTGGTAAGCGGGGCCGGCGCTTCGGCCATTTCATGCACAAAGCTTTACCTGATGCTTGGCGTACGTAAAGAAAACATCATCATGCTGGACAGCAAAGGGGTACTTCATAAAGACAGGACAGACCTGAATGCCAGCAAAAAGCAATTTGCCACCGAAAGGCCGGTGCATAATCTGCAGGAAGCGCTTGTGGGGGCCGACATGTTCCTGGGGCTATCTGTGGCAGGAGCGTTAAAGAAAGAGTGGCTGAAAACCATGGCAGACAATCCAATTGTTTTTGCACTTGCAAACCCTGTGCCTGAAATTCTCCCTGCAGAGGCGCTTTCAGTAAGGAAGGACATCATCATGGCTACCGGACGTTCCGACTACCCGAACCAGATCAACAATGTGCTCGGATTTCCGTTTATTTTCAGGGGAGCGCTCGATGTCAGGGCCACAGCCATTAACGACGAAATGAAGCTCGCTGCATCCAAAGCCCTGGCACAACTGGCCAAGGAACCGGTACCGGAAGAGGTAAATATTGCCTACCATACCACCAACCTGAAATTCGGTAAGGATTATATTATTCCCAAACCCACTGACCCAAGGCTCATTACATGTGTAGCCCCTGCCGTAGCTAAAGCAGCGATGGACAGCGGCGTTGCAAAAAAACCCATCCAGAACTGGGAGAAGTACACGGAAGAGCTGATCAAAAGACTCGGAATAAGCAACCCGATTATCAGGCAGATCAGAGGCAGAGCCAAAAGAAATCCCAAACGTGTTGTTTTCGCTGAGGCAGAAAACTACAAAATGCTCAAGGCTGCAGAAATTGTTAAAAATGAAAAACTTGCCATACCCGTATTATTAGGGAACACCAAAACCATTAAGGACCTCATTATCTCGAATGATCTGGAACTTCATGATGTAGCCATAATAGATCCCAAATCAAATGCCGAGAAAAAAAGAAGGCAGAAATTTGCCGGGTTATACTGGCAGAAACGTTACAGGAAAGGGGTTACACTCACCTCAGCACAGGATGCCATGCTTCACAGAAATTACTTCAGCCCCATGCTTGTGGAAGTTGGCGATGCAGATGCCATGATTTCGGGTCTGACACGTAACTATCCTGACACACTGAGGCCTGCCCTGGAGGTCATTGGCCGGAAAAATGGTGCAAAAATTGTTTCGGGAATGTACATCATCAACACCAAACAGGGGCCCTTCTTTTTCTCCGATTGTACGGTAAACAAAAATCCAACCGTGGAAGACATGGTGGAGATTACCCTTCAGACCGCATTCGCTGTTGAACAATTCAATGTGAAGCCGCGGATAGCGTTTGTTTCATACTCCAATTTCGGTTCGAACGATGGAAACATCCCTCAGAAACAAAGGGAGGCAGTGGCGATTTTACACCGGGATTACCCCGACCTCGTAGTGGATGGAGAAATGCAGGTGAACGTGGCCCTCAACCAGGAGATCATTCAGGAAACCTTTCCGTTCAGCAAACTTGCCGACGGAGCTGCCAATACCTTAATATTCCCTTACCTTACAGCGGGTAACATTGCCTATAAGCTGATGCAGACATTGGGGAAAGCCGAAGTTATCGGGCCCATTATCAACGGCTTAAGCAAATCGGTTCATGTACTTCAGATCGGTTCAAGCGTTTCAGAAATCGTGAATATGGTCATGATCGCCGTACTTGATGCGCAATGTGTGGAACAAAGGGAAAAAGGTAACAGTTGTGTTTGAATGGCGCTAAGCTGACAAAATCAGGTTCAGACAGTCTTTTTTCATCTCCTGCTATTCGCTTTCACCTTTTATGGCAGGGGTTGCTCCGTGCTTCTTTTCACTGATGAAGGATAAAACTGCCAACACGGTCACTACTGCCAGGCTATAGTAAACAAAAGAGGGAACCGGCACGGGGTCGCCTTTGGCGTAGGAATGCAGCCCAGACAAATAGTAGTTGACCCCGAAATAGGTCATTAATACCGAACTGTAACTGATCAGCGCAGCAAAATTCATCGGGAAAACACCCCGGAATCCGGGAATGTATCTCATGTGAACCACGAAAGCGTACACCAAAATAGTGATCAGCGCCCAGGTTTCCTTTGGATCCCAGCCCCAGTAACGGCCCCAGGATTCATTGGCCCACACACCTCCCAGGAATGTTCCTATGGTTAAAAGAAACAGCCCGATGATCAATGTCATTTCAATGATATGTGTTATCTCGGTGATAACCAGGTTGAGCCGGAAGGCATTTTTGGCTGACCTCACCACCATAATGAACATGCTGATCAACCCAAGCAAAGCTCCAAGCGCCAGAAAACCGTAACTTGCCGTAATGATAGCCACATGGATCACCAGCCAGTAGGATTTCAACACAGGCACGAGGTTGGTAATCTCGGGGTCCATCCAGCTTAAACCTGCAACCATAAGGATAAGGGAAGCCAGCATTGCCGTAGCAGGGAGGGCAATCTGCGCCCTCCTGACAAACAGGATGCCTGCAAAAACTGTTGCCCAGCCAATGTAGATCATCGATTCATATCCGTTGCTCCAGGGCGCATGTCCGGAGATATACCAGCGGATGATAAGACCTGCCGTATGTGCAATAAAAAGTACTGCTACCAGCGCAATGCCAATACGGATGGGCCAATGAAGCCGGAATCGGGGCCGGAGAATGTGCAAAAAATATAACACCAGCAGGAAAAAACCAATCATGCCATAATAGCGTGACAATTTGCTGAAAATGTTGTAGTTATTATAAGCTATTTCCATCTTCACCTTTGAAACGGATGGCATTATTTCTCCTCCGAATTTATGCTGATAGGTTTTTATATGTGTAAGGTTCCCGTCAGCTTCACCCCATATACCGGTTTGCACGGCTGCATTCACCGATTGCAGATAGAGGGTCAGTATCCCATGCACAAAGGCAGCCTCATCACCTTCGAGGTAAGTTTGGCTGCTTTCCGGATCAACCCATTTGAAGTTTTCGTGTCCCGGAACCGGAAAAATAGTCATAAATGACCGGTTAAAAACCATAAATACGATATTCACCCTTTCATCCACCTTGAGTATCTCATTATCAAATTTATTTCTTTGGGCGGGTTTCTTTTGGTAGGCATTATCCACGTATCCGGAAAGTCTGTAGCCTTCTGCCCCGTCAATATCCACAATGTCGTTAAAGGATGCATATTTGCCCTTTA
>JAFGME010000021.1 GCA_016927695.1 Bacteroidales bacterium | reverse complement strand
TTTCCTCCTCCCATGGGCAGGGTGGTCAGACTGTTTTTAAAGGTTTGTTCGAAGCCCAGGAATTTCAATATGCTCAGGGTAACGCTGGCATGAAACCGCAGACCGCCTTTATACGGTCCCAGTGCGGAATTAAACTCAATCCGGTACCCCCGGTTCACACGTACCTCTCCCCTGTCATCCACCCAGGGGACCCGGAACATGATAATCCGTTCAGGCTCAACCATCCGTTCAAGAATATTGGCACTCCGATACCGGGGATTCTGTTTATAAAAGTCCCAAACAGAACCTATTACTTCTTCAACTGCCTGATGAAACTCTTTTTCTCCGGGCGTCCGGAGTTCCAGGTCAGCAATAAATTCATTGATGTTCGTCTTCATGTGAATAAAATTTATTTGAAATATTGTACTTCCAATACCTATGAATTAACTTTCTTGTAACCTGTAACATTTCCATGGCCTGTGAATCTCGCCTGTCGCAACAGCTGCCGGGATTATTCATCCTCTTCTGTAGTTGCCGGCACATGCTCGTTTCGTCCGGTCGCGGGTCATTGCAGAAGAGTAAAGTTAAGTAAGTAAATTAGAATAAAAGAGGACAAAACAAAATATCGATCACTCCTTAATTTTTTCATTATCAGACAGATAATAAATAGAAAAAGATGTTAAAAAACAGCAACTGACAATCGTCAGTTTTTAAAACAGCAAAAAAGCCTTTCCTGATTGGGAAAGGCTTTTTTGCTATTGTTGCGAGAATCGATTACATCATTCCGCCCATTCCGCCCATTCCGGGTCCTCCGGCCGGGGGTTGGGGATTTTTTTCCTTTTCTTCCACGATCACTGCTTCGGTAGTCAGCAACATACCAGCAATGGAAGCCGCATTTTCAAGGGCAATGCGGGTTACTTTTGCCGGATCGATAACACCGGTTTCATACAGATTCTGGAACTCATCCACACGGGCATTGTAACCATAGTCATCTTTCCCTTCCCTTACTTTCTGGGCAATGACGGCACCCTCTTTTCCTGCATTTTCAACAATCTGACGGAGAGGTTCTTCGATAGCACGTTTGATGATATCGATACCGGTTTGTTCGTCGTCATTTTCTCCTTTCAGCTCATTTAAAAACGGTATGGTACGCAGGTAAGCAACGCCGCCACCAGGGACGATTCCCTCTTCAACGGCAGCGCGGGTTGCGCTCAATGCATCATCCACACGTGCTTTTTTCTCTTTCATTTCCATTTCAGAAGCTGCACCTACATAAATAACGGCAACACCTCCGGCGAGTTTTGCCAAACGTTCCTGCAGTTTTTCCTTGTCGTAATCAGATGTGGTGGTTTCAATCTGCTTCTTGATTTGAGCCACACGGGCAGCAATGCTTTTTTGTTCGCCGCCTCCGTTAACGATTGTGGTATTTTCCTTGTCAACGGTAATTTTTTCTGCCTGTCCCAGCATATCAAGGGTGGTCTGCTCAAGCTTCATCCCTTTTTCTTCGGTAATTACGCTTCCCCCGGTAAGAACAGCTATGTCTTCCAGCATCTCCTTACGACGGTCGCCAAATCCGGGTGCTTTTACAGCACACACTTTCAATGATCCGCGTAACCGGTTGACTACCAAAGTAGCCAATGCTTCACCGTCAACGTCTTCTGAAATAATCATCAGGGGCCTGCCTGATTGAGCGGTGGTTTCCAGGATAGGAAGCAGGTCTTTCATGACACTGATCTTCTTGTCATGGATGAGAATAAACGGATTGTCAAGTTCGGCAGCCATCTTTTCAGGATCGGTAATAAAATAGGGAGAAATGTATCCCCGGTCGAACTGCATTCCCTCCACCACGTCAACGTAAGTATCGGTTCCTTTTGATTCTTCAATGGTAATGACACCTTCCTTGTGTACCTTATGCATAGCTTCAGCAATCAAGGCCCCGATGTTTTCATCGTTGTTGGCGGAAACTTTGGCAACCGATTCAATTTTTTTGTAATCGTCACCAATGGTTTTTGCCTGTTTTGACAGTTCATCCACTACCTTGGCAACAGCCTTGTCAATGCCCCGTTTCAAATCCATCGGATTGGCCCCTGCGGCCACATTCTTCAGTCCGACGGAAATGATTGACTGGGCCAGTACGGTAGCTGTGGTAGTACCGTCACCGGCATCGTCACCGGTTTTTGAAGCCACTTCCTTTACCATTTGTGCTCCCAGATTTTCATAAGCTTCCGGAAGTTCAATCTCTTTTGCAACTGTCACACCATCCTTTGTGATAAGAGGTGCACCAAATTTTTTCTCTATTACAACATTACGCCCCTTGGGTCCCAAAGTCACTTTAACCGCGTTAGCCAGCTGGTCAACGCCTGATTTTAATTTGTCCCGGGCATCCAGGTTAAATTTAATTTCTTTTGCCATCTCTATTTACATTTTTAATTTGAATTAAGCAATGTACAATACGTCAGTTTGCGACATGAGCATATAGTCCTCACCCTGAATATGCAACTCGGTGCCGGAATATTTGCCGTAAACAACAACATCGCCCACCTTAATTTGCATGGGTTCGTCCTTTTTGTCTGCTCCAACCATTACTACTGTTCCTTGCTGTGGTTTCTCCTTTGCTGAATCGGGGATGATAATCCCGCTTTGTGTTTTTTCCTCGGCTTCCTGGGGTTTTACCAGAATTTTACCTGCCAGAATTTTACCTTTAAGCTCTGCCATTGTTTTTTTCGTTTTATAATTAAACAATTATTTTAAAAATCGACACACTCCCCAATCATAATCCATACCAAAAGGCAAAGATTCCATTTTCTCCGGCAGAAAGAGACAAAATTACATCTATAAATGATAAATACCAATCATTAAAGATGTCAAAACAATGACTTACAGTGAATTATTATTTGTGGCACATTCCCTGACAGGCTGGCAGTTGCGACACA
>JAFGME010000131.1 GCA_016927695.1 Bacteroidales bacterium | reverse complement strand
TTGCTGATGGCGATGCTTCAAACCACATAGCCTTCACTTCCAACCAGGCTATAGCGGCTCCGGGCGACTGGAAATTCTTTTACATATACTATCCAGATGGCCCGTGCTTGTTTGATTATTGCGATATCCTTTACGGTGGTGCACTGCACAATGGAAACAGCTATGGCAGTGTTTATTTGCAAGGATCATACGGGTATGTGAATTTTTCCAACCTTTCAATTTCAAATAGCTTATCCCAGGGCGTTAGAATATTTCAGGACGCCAGTCCATCATTTATAAATTGTTCCATTTCAAATAATGGTGGCTATGGCATTTACTTAAATTCGAATGCCTCGGTGACTTTCGGGTCAGGTTTGGCTGAGTGGAATGATATTCATGACAATACAAACTATAACATTTACAATGCTACATCCGGCGATATTCATGCGCCTTATATTTACTGGGGCACTTTGGATGAGAGCCAGATTGCAACAGGTATTTATGATCATTACGACAACGGAAGTTATGGAATAGTGCATTTCAGTCCCTATACTGATGCCGGGCATTCATCTTTGTACGGATATCATTTGGATATCCATGCATTTCTTGAAGGCCCGTTTAACGGAACCGGTATGAATACCAACCTGAACTTCAACGGGAGCATACCCCTTTCACAGCCATACAACCAGACTCCCTGGAGCTACATGGGTGCAGAATCCGTTGCAGCTATCCCAAATGCCGATATCGTTGACTGGGTACTGGTTGAACTTCGCGATGCACCTGATGCGGCTTCGGCAGGCTCCACCGCCATCGTGGCCCGGCAGGCTGCTTTCCTGCTGAAAGACGGTTCTGTTGTTGCCATTGATGGCACATCCGTTTTATCATTCAATCATAATGTCGTTAATTCATTATTTGTTGTCATCTGGCACCGTAACCATCTTGGTATCATGTCTGCAAATCCGCTCATTGAATCAATGGGCATTTTTAGCTATGATTTTTCATCCGGGGCCGGACAGGTTTTCGGGGGAAGTATCGCCCATAAAGAAATAGCATCAGGAATCTGGGGTTTGGCAGGAGCCGATGGCAATGCCGACGGGCAGGTCAACAATGGCGACAAAAATGACATCTGGTCACCTCAAGCCGGAACCGGTGGGTATCTTCAGGGAGATTTCAACCTTGATGCTGAGGTGAATAACGGCGACAAAAACGATGTGTGGATTCCCAATACAGGATTGGGAGGACAGGTTCCGCAATAGTGGTTTATCAGTTGAGCTTGCATTCTGAGTTCGATTTTGATTTTGTCGGCAACTGACCTTAGAAGAATTGATCCATCCCGTTTAAAAAATATTATTTTTGGGAAGTCAAGGCTGGGTTTTCTTTTATCAGGAAGTACAATGAAAACAGTAATTGTGGATCAATATGTCGGTTAGTAGAGAAATAATAATCCTTTTTTCTTTGTTAACATGGTCTTTTTTTGTCGATGCATTGGGTCAGGACCTTACAGGCGACACCATTCAGATTCCATACTTTTCGGGGGAGATAAATATTGATGGTGACATTTCCGACTGGAAGCATCATGGATCCTTTGTTTTCTCTGACACTGCAACCTTTCTGCATTCCCCGGAAGAATGGTCGTTCGAAAAAACACTGGGCCACCTGAATACAAACCGTTTCCTCCCACCAAGATCAAGGAACAGCGTTGTGGCTTCATTCTGCTGGAATCTCCATGGGCTGTATTTTGCATTTGAAGTGAAAGACGGCCACCTTATGGCTGAAATTGCCGAAAGCCAGGATAAACCGGAAATATATGTCAATGATGCTATTGAGGTTTATATTGACTCAAAGTGCGACAGCAAAATTAAGATGGATATAAATGACTACCAGTTTGTGGTGGATGTGCAGTCGAAATACACAGTGCTGAAGGGAGACAGGCAACAGTGGGTTGACAGTACAAAGTATTATGTTCCCAAGGATTACGGGCAAAACATATTAATCGAAGCCGGTGCGGTTATAAGTGGAACAATAAATGATACAGCAGACAGGGATGAAGGGTATATTATCGAAGTTGGGATTCCCTTTGAAGCCATCGGCATAAAACCGGCTGCCGGGACATGCCTGAAGCTGGATATTTGCAACGATGACAACGACTACTTTCTGACAGCTTACAATTATACGGAGTTGATGGAGATTTATACAAGGCCTTTCAACTGGATCGGGCTGAACAACTTTGGCTTTCCGGATTTCTGGAGGCCTGCAAAGCTCACTGGAGGCCCCGACTGGTTCGAAGGTGCATCCCTCCATTTGAAAAAGCGTTGGCTTATTTCTGTTATTTCAATCATCATTCTAACCCTTATTGCCTTGATTTTCGTTTTACTCCGTATAGCAAGAATGAAAAGGATACCTGCATTAGCCGAAGTCGAAAAGGCAAAAATTCTTTTTATAAGACAAGATCCGGATGAGAAGGAAAATCTCACTGCCAACCACCGTTATTTGCAGGAAGCAACAGATTATATCCTTCAAAACTGCCGCGAAAACATCCGCTCTGAAGAGATCGCAAATCACCTGTGCATTTCATTGCGCAAATTTCAGCTCATAACGAGGGAAGAACTCAATTGCACACCCACCAGCTTTATCTATATTGTAAAACTGAATAAAGCCGCCGAATTCATTAAAAACAACCAGGGCAACATTTCAGAAGCTGCCTATAATTTCGGATTCTCTTCCCCTTCGTATTTTACAAAGATTTTCAAGAGCCACTTCGGCATGACTCCGGTTGAGTATAAGAAAAACGAAAATTCCTTGCACAACAGCGCAGAATAAGGAAGCAAGCCTTATTGTACAACTTTTATTCGCAAATTTTTTACCCCTCATGGACTCCCCGGAATAACATTGCAAAGGTTTTTAAAACTGTTTGCAAATGAATATTACAATTATTACAGGATTTGCGGGACTGGCCCTGATCATGGCGTCAGCAATGTCGTGTGATCTTTCATTTATTTGGATTCCCGGCGCAATGTTGATCCTGGCAATTACAGCCCTGAGGGCATACCTTGGAGAAATCAGGCACAGATCGGAATTATGGTTCCGGGGGCTAATGAGTCTTCTTACGATTGTGATTTTGCTCATCAGTTTTTTATAATGAATTCAATAACAAAATCCTATACAATGAATAACATCATAAGAACATTACTCTTTTTGGCAATCATGGCCTCCGCCTTTATTGCGCTCCGGGTTGCCGGCCAGGTTGCTATTAATACCGACGGCAATGACCCTGATTCAACGGCCATGCTCGATGTAAAAAGCTCCGGCAAGGGCATTCTCCTGCCACGGTTAACCGAAGCACAGATTGCTGCGATCAATGGACCTGCCGATGGACTGATCGTTTATAATATCACCGACGACAGGTTTTATTTTTACCGTGCTTCTGTAGCAAGATGGACTGAAATTGCCTCCGGACCGGCGACCATTTATCCTTCACTGTGGGTTTGCGGAATGCCTCTTACCGATCCCCGTGATGGAAAGATATACGAAACTGTACTGACCGGTTCCCTGTGCTGGATGGCTGAAAACCTGAATGCAGGAACAAGGATTGACGGGATAACTGACCAATCCGACAACGGGATCATTGAGAAATACTGTTTCAGTGACAGTGAAGACAGTTGTACAAAATACGGAGGCTTTTACCAATGGGATGAAATGATGGACTATGTCACCATTGAAGCTACAGAGGGGATCTGTCCGCCAACCGGCGGATGGCGCCTGCCGTCGCAGGCCGAATGGGCCCAACTGTCACTCGATCTGGGCGGAGATCCAGTCGCCGGTGAATTCATGAAATCAACCACCGGATGGTATGCCGGGGGTAATGGCAACAATTCCGGCGGATTTAATGCCCTGCCTTCAGGTTACAGGAATACCGATGGTTCTTTTCTAAACAATACTAAGTTTGCAACCCATTGGTCTTCAACACAAAGCAGCGGAACCACCGCATGGAACAGGCACCTGAGCTACGAGGATAATATTTTCCATGAGAACAACAGTTGGAAAAACTATGGATTAAGCGTCAGATGTGTTCGGGATGAATAGCATTAAATACAGCGTAATTCAGCATAACAGACTTTACAAATAAATTATACCGATATGAAAACAACAATGATTTTATTATTGACAATTCTGGCCGTTTCAACCTTCACAATCGTTTCTTCCCAGACCCCTCAGGCCTTCAAATACCAGACGGTAGTGCGCAATGCAGCCGGTGACTTGACTGCCAACCAGAATGTCAGCTTCCGTTTCAGCATTCGGAATGGAAGTTCCGGTGGGCCTGTGATTTACCAGGAAACTCATACCGCATTAACCAATCAATTCGGCCTTGCCATGTTAAACATCGGGGCAGGCACGCCTGTCTCCGGTGTTTTTTCAGCCATCGACTGGGGCAGCGGTTCCAAATTCCTGGAGGTTGAACTCGACCCGGCCGGAGGCAGCGCTTACGTTGCAATGGGAACCTCCCAACTGCTGAGCGTTCCTTATGCCCTTTATTCTGAAAATACGGCCAATGTTGATGATGCCGATGCCGACCCGGCCAATGAATTACAAACCATTTCTAAAGTGGGTAACACCGTTACCTTGTCGGATGGCGGAGGCGCTTTTACCGACGAAACCGAGGATGCTGACCCCGATCCTGCAAACGAACTTCAAACACTGTCGGTTGACGGGAATGAACTTTCTATTAGCGACGGTAACACAGTAACACTACCCTCGTCAGGAAGTGGTAACCGGATATCAGATATTGATGGCGATACGTATATCGATACAGAACTAAACAATGATAACGACAGCATTGTTTTCACCACCTTCGGGATGGAACGCATGGTGATCAGCAACAACGGCTATGTGGAGGTGAACGGCCAGATGATCGCCACGGGTTTCCAGGGAGATGGTTCAGGGCTGACAGGAGTGCCTGGGGACAATCTAGGAAATCATACAGCAAATGAAGATCTGGATATGGGTAACCACAGGATTGCAAACATTGTTTCACCCATGAATGCCAACGATGCAGCCACCAAATTGTATGTTGACACCCAGATATCCCTGGGAGGAGATAATCTGGGCGACCATACCGCCACACAAAACATTGCCCTGAATGGTTTCCGGATTTCAAACGACGGGGAAAACGAAGGCATCGCCATGGACAATGACGGAAACGTGGGAATCAATACCCTTGCTCCTGATCAAAGGCTTACTGTTGACGGGAACATTCGTTCCGAAGGACAGGTAATGGCGGATTATGGCGCTGCGGACAATCCCACTTTCCGTTTTGGTACCGGATATGAAAACTCAGGACTTGCCAGCCCTTATGTCAATTCCGTATCCGTGATCACCAACGGATTGGAACGACTGACAGTGAGGCAAAACGGCAATGTGGGCATTGGAGAACCCAATCCACAGTCACCGCTTCATATTATCGGCAACATCAGGATGGAAGACGGCAACCAGGGTCCCGGAAAGGTATTGACCTCTGATGCAAACGGGATTGCAGCATGGTCGGATCCCCCGTCCGG
>JAFGME010000130.1 GCA_016927695.1 Bacteroidales bacterium | reverse complement strand
GTGATTTTATTTCATATCATTTATACCCTCCGGTTATTACCGATGACACTTATAATTTAACAACCGCTTTTGAAAGATACAAGGCTCATCTTAAATTCACCTCAGAAACCGTTAACAGACCGTGGATCATTGGAGAGACAAGCGCTTACGGGCAGAGCTATCTTACTACAAATGTTCATGAAATTGTAAAGTCAGGAGCCGAGCAGGCAACGTTTGCAGAAGAATCCCTAAAATATTCAAGGTGGTATGGAAACATTGGTTATTCATGGTGGATGTATAAAGATGTTAATTGGTACGATGATGATACCAAAAATGCCCGGCATAATTTTACGGGTCTTGTAAGGAGATTAAGTGAATTGCAGACGGAGAAGGAAGCTGCCGGACAGTTCGCTCTTTTTAATTATAATGATCCTTGTGCCGATTGCATAAATCCAAACAATTTAGTAATTGCTAATCCATTTAATTATTCAAATTTAAAACTCACTGGGACAGTATATCACAATGAACAACCTTTGCCGAATGCTATGGTATGTGCTGCAAATGAAAAATGGTACTGGTACTATACTTATACCAACCAGGATGGTGAATATTATATTAAGACAAAGACTAGTAATGAAAATCTAATACAAGTCAGGGCAACCTATCCGGGATTAGGACTGTTTATTTCTGAATGGCTTAATAATGTTACATCATTAATTATTACTATTGATGATTTGAACCAATCTTCGCTTCCACCATTAACAATTGATCCCCCTCCAATTGTAACTATCGAATCCGGCACAAACATCACTTGGGACTCCCCTGTCTCGGGAACATGGGATGAACTGATCATCGAAGGCGGAGCCACCCTGACAATCACATCACAGCTTTATGTGCAGCAAAATTCGGTTATCAATGTTAAACGTGGAGGTAGGCTCATTGTGGATGGGGGAATGATTTCCGGCACCTGCGGGTGTGGCGGCATAAACGTGTGGGGCACATCCAACCAACCCCCCAACACCTTTGGCGCCCATGGCAAAGTAGAACTTAAAAACGGGGCTGTGATTGAAAATGCAATAACGGGCATCAATACATCACGGATGGACAACCCTGCAGAGGGGCCTGACCCTGATTATTGCGGGGGACAGGTCACCGCAACAGGTTCTACAATAAGGAACTGCCAGGTGGGTGTTTACATCCAGCCTTATGCGTATGACAGCTGGTGCACCTTTACCGACTGCACTTTTGAGACAACCGATGAACTTGCAGGGGGCGGGTTTTATCCGGAAGCCCACCTGAAGATGTCGGGGGTGAAGAATATCAGGGTGAAAGGGTCGGTATTCAGGAATACCCGCCCTCTGCCCGTTTGCGGGCTGAACCAGAGGGGCATGGGGATATACAGCTTTGACTCACAATTTGAAGTCACTTTCCATTGCCTGAGCGGGGACGACCCTTGTTATGAGATGCAAAAGACATACTTTGAGGGTTTATATTACGGGGTAAAGGCCCTTGCCCCCAGGCCCAACAAGACCTTTGTGATAAACACATCTGAGTTTACGGGCAATTACAGGGGCTTGTATGTGAGTGCGGTACCCAACATCGCGGTCACCGCCAATGAGTTCCATGCCATTGCCGATCCCATGGGATTTGAGGACGATTATTGCATGTACCTGGACCACTGCACCGGGTATAAGGTAGAAGAGAACACCGTCACGGGCAACCAGCCTTATTTCAATCCCGGGATAGGATTGATCGTAAATGAATCGGGGGCCGACCCCAACCTCGTTTACCGGAACAATTTCAACAGTCTGGGCATTGGCATCCTTACCCAGGGGTGCAACCGGGGCGTACTTTTGGGTCTGGAACTGAAGTGCAACCAATACGATGAGTGCGAAATGGACAAGGTGATCACCTGGGAGGGAGAATCGCCGGATTATGTGGGTATTGCGCCCAACCAGGGATCTTCCTCTTCGAATCCAGAGGACATGGCCGGCAACCTGTTCCAGATTGACGGGCAGATACCCAATGGTGATTTTGACGATATACTGAACGAGGCAAATCATATTACTTATTATTACCCTTTGAATACCGATTACGATGATGTTATTCCTGTTGATTTTACTGAAAATACGGTTACACCTACTCCGATTTATTTTGAACCTAAATGGACTTACGAAAATGGTTGTCCACCTGACGAAACCGGAGGCGGAGGCGGGGGCAGTCTGGAGGATGAATTACGAGGAAATATAGCTCAATCCAACCTGTCCATCGATTCTACTGAAAACCTGCTGGCATTGCTGATCGACGGCGGTAATACTGAAGCGACACAAACCGATGTGGAAACCAGTATCCCTCCGGAAACCATGCAGGTGTATACCGACCTGATGAACAAGTCGCCCTACCTGAGCGATACGGTGGTAAGCACGGCCATCGAAAAGGAGGATGTGCTTCCGGGAGCGATGATACGGGATATTATGGTGGCCAATCCCAATACGGCCAAATCCGGAAAGTTAATGAGCAAGCTGGACGATCGCTGGGATCCTTTGCCTGAATACATGAAAGCACAGATACTGGCGGGGCGCAGCATTGTCTCCATCAGGGAGGAGGCCGAATCGGGGCTGGCATCCTTTAAGCTCAGGAAGGCAAAGTACTTTAATGAACTGGTCAGGTTTTACCTGAGCGATACGGTCAGCCCGCAGTCCTCGCTCGACAGTATAGAGCAATTGCTGCAGAATGAGAACAGCCTTAACGCCATGTACCGGCTTGCCATGCTGAAAGGAGAGCGGGGCGCATGGAACGAAGGGCTTGCCATACTTAACAATATGCCGGTACAGATGACCCCTGCCGAAGCAAATGCCCATACACAATTTGTTTCATTTTACACCTTACTTTCAGGCATCATACAGCAGGGTAAGAGTATTGTTGAAGCCGACAGCACACAAATCGCAGCTCTGGTTTCAATGGAAGCCGCCCAAAGCGGGATAGCATCCATGTATGCGAAAAACATATTGCTTGCGCTGGATCAAACGGAATATCAGGAGCCCGTCATTTTACCCGACCTGTTGAAATCGGCCATCGCGCAATATGAATTCGATGAACTGATCAGCAAAGCGTCTGAGGCTCCCGGATACATCAGCATCCGGCCCAATCCTGCTAAGGACTATATTGTTGTTGAATACGAGCTTGAGCAGGAAGCCAACACAACCATTTTGATCAGTGATATGAAGGGCAACCTGAAACATTCTGCTGCAATCACGAACCGGCAGGATCAATTGACAGTTGATACCCGACACTGGCAAGCAGGGATTTATATTGCCACATTAAAAATAAAAGGCAAATTGATTGAAAGTGTTAAATTTACGATAACAGATTAATAAGAAATCAGGCTATGTTACGGATTCGTGACATAGCCTTTATTTGAAATTTTGAGTTATGAAAACCTTTCTGTGTATATTAATCTTACTGGTTACTTTCCGGTTACTATTCGCACAGCAAAAAACTGAAGTTTATTTTGGGATGCAAAACAGAAATGAATGGGCAAGAGACATTATTGAATTGTATGATAATGGTTACTATATATCAGGAGGATTCGAAGGAGATGAATTCATAAAGGGTTGGAAAATTAAAACTGATATAAACCTTGAGTTTATTTACGACAAGGTAATGGAACACGACTTAGGTACAGTTGCATCACGGGCTTCAATAAGTGACGACAATGGAAATATTTATGTCACAGGCTATACTACTTACCCTGACCAATGGCCTTTTGTCACCAAATTGAATTCATGTGGCGACAAATTATGGTGTAAGATACTAATTTACGAGGAAGAATTTACCAATGGTTGGTCAAATGATATTATTTTGAGTGGAAATGATGAAGTTGTGATTCTTGCAACATTAACAGACAATTTACAACCGGCGGATCAAATCAATATGACACATTTAATAGGTTTGAGTGATGAAGGAGAAGTATTGTGGAAAAAACCCTATGCTTCAAGAAATGATTACTCATGGATCAGGCAGCCTCAGGGGCATAGTATAAAGAAGATCAAAGATGATTATTACATATCTGGATTTTGCTATTGGCCCTATCCTGATGATACGACCCATTTTTTTCTTCGCCCCTTATTTATTGGAATAGATAGCTTGTTTGAAGAAAAGTGGATATTACCATTTTATGCATTAGATTCAGTACTCGGTATTGCATATAAATCAATTTCTGTGAATGATTCGCTTTTCATGGGGGTGGGTATCAGAAAGCTACCCAACAGCCTGGATTTTGGATTACTAATGTTTTACAACAATGACGGTGAAGAAATCGGATTTAATGAGTTGTCCAATCAACAAATTGGCCCTGATGTTAATAGCAACCAATTCAGAGATATTGCAAGAATCAATGATACATTATTCATGACATCTTCTCTATTTGGCCCGGGAATTAGTACCAATCCCGGCGGTGTACTTGTTATTGATACGGCTGCCAATTTATATAATCAGTTACCAAAACCCAATACATCATCAGCGGATCTCATAAAAAGTTATGATGGTAATTATATATTTGTTACCAGCATTGAAGAATCTAAAGGCGACAACGACATCTACGTTTACAAAATCAACGAAAACCTCAATGATGTCCCCTTTGATCCCACACCGCACACCTACGACAGCCTGTGTCCCGGCGGTATACAATCCGGCACGGTAGATTTAACGAACTGCTTTATCTGGACAGATATCAGCGAAACCCCTTCTCCAGGGGAATACTACAGTTTTATTAAGACTATCCCGGTGAAAGCCTTTCCCAATCCGGCAACCGCAGGGCAGGTTACATTTGAGTTTGAGAATACGGAGTATTTACCCCCCTCGGTCCCTGCCTGGTCGCCTACCTGCCGGTCAGGCAAGGCAGACAGGCCCCCCAAGGGGGGGAAGTGGCCTTCGCTCCGGATTTTTAACATTTTTGGTGAGAAGGTGCATGAGGAACGGATATACAGGGGCCAGGGCGAAAGCCGGCTTAACGTGGGCGCCTGGCCGCAGGGGATGTACATTGCCGTGGTGGTTAGCGAGGGCAGGGTGGTTGGCAGGGTAAAATTTGTGGTGAGATAGACCCCTCTGCCCCTCTAAATCCCTGCCTGCCGGTTTGTCAGCCCCGGCTGGCAGGCAGGTCCCCTGGAGGGGAGACTTTGGGTTCGTTAAATGGATAATGATTCGTAATAATTGTGTTCATTTTCCCCTTCAGGGAGACAGGAATAGAGCGAAATCGTGTAGTAAAGTCAAATAAATGATCACTCCGATGAGGAATGAAAGAATCGACAAAGAAATGTTTTATGGGGCAAGCCCGGAGATATTCAGAAGGGATTATGAAATGGAAAAGCTGGGTCTGAAAGTGATCCGGTTTACAAATAACCAGATAAACTACAATATAGCAGAAGTAATATCGAAAATTGAAACAAACTTTACTCCGGCTTCTCCCCCTTAGGGGAGACGGGAGAGGGGCAGAACCGAGGAAAGTAACAATATTGAGTGCCAGTTTATCAGAGTAGAATAAGTATAAAATGAATATAAAATTCTGAATTATGAAAAATATAATACCGGCAATGATTTTATTGCTGCTGCAAACAAGCGTATTTTCGCAGAAGTGGGAGCACATCTATGGCAATCCTGGTACAGATGAATCATTCCAGGATGTAACAGAGTTTTATGACAAAGGCTATTTGCTGAGCGGTGTCAGCAAAGCAAACCAGGGGACATGGCTTATAAAAACAGACATTAATGGAAATACTCTGTATGAAAAAACCATGGTAATGGAAGAATGGGATATTTCTACTCCAATATGCACCAATCTGTCTGTAAATCAACACGGTGAAATAATTTGTACTGGCCATATCTATAATGATTGGTTGGTGAAATGGATTGAAGTTTGGCTATGGATCACAAAACTTGATTCTTGCGGTGAAATTGAATGGTGTAAGGCTTTTCAAATAGATCTGAGCAATGGGTCCTTTACAGATATACATATTCTGAATGATGGTAAAATTATTACCCTGGCTGATGTCCACAATTATAATACCGACGAAAGTCATACCTTCATATTTTGTTTCAGTCCAAATGGAAATCTGCTCTGGAAGCAGGAATACTGGACTTTGGCGCCTGGTGGCCTGCATTTTGATACTGTGAAAGTGAAGGACATTGAGAAAATAGGAAACAACTATGTGATCTCAGGTGATTGCTGGTATTCATACCCAGGGCGACCCTATATTTTATATCACGGGCCATTTTTTAAAATGCTGAACAGTGATTTTGAACAAGAATGGTCCCTGCCTTTTGGCACGGCGGATACAATTGAAGGAAAAACTTACAAGTCTATCGCATTGAACGATTCTGTTTTCATGGGAGCCGGGGTGTTGAGTTCAGATGGATTGGGCGATCAATGCTTTTTGATGTTTGTCGATAAGTATGGAAATGAGCTGGGTTACAAATCCATCCTCAACGACTCAATCGGAACATCCGTTGCCTGGAGCTATATTGACGGCATAGAGCGTATAAACGATTCGCTTTTCATGATCTCAATAGAAGTCGGGGATTCCGACACTTCTTCATACCGGGGAGAAATGATAATAGATACATCGGCCAGTATCTATCACAAAGTGTTCCACCCCAAAGAGACTGGCGGGAAGTCCGGCATGATCAGGACATTTGATGGAAAATATGCCATCGGCTGCAGTTGGGAAGAGGCCGATACCATTCATGATATTTATTTTTACAAGATCAACGAAAACCTTGAGCAGGATACTGTTTATCCCGGCATTTACACCTATGACAGCCTCTGCCCTTACCAGATACAGTCAGAAGTAATAGACATATCTGATTGTGTGATTATATTTGTGAATGTTGAGGAAGCACCAGACCCGGAAGATTACTTTGCCAACCTGAAAACGATACCGATAAGGGTGTTTCCCAATCCTGCAAGGGATGTGGTAACTTTTGGGTTTGAGAATACGGAGTATTTACCCCCCTCGCCCCCTGCCTGGTCGCCTGCCTGCCGGTCAGGCAAGGCAGGCAAGCCCTCCAATGGAGTTAAGTGGCCTTCGCTCTCTATTTATAACATCTTTGGCGAGAAGGTGCATGAGGAACGGATATACAGGAACCAGGGCGAGAGCCGCCTGAACCTGGGCGCCTGGCCGCAGGGGATGTATATTGCGGTTGTATTGAACGAGGGGAGGGTGGTTGGCAGGGTAAAATTTGTGGTGAGGTGAGGAAGAAAGAATTCAGAATATAAAATGAGTTTAGGTAAATTGTTGGCGAAGTAATCATTACCATTAACATCCCGGAGGGATATAATATGGGTAACCGGGGATGCAATCCCCGGTACTGGAAACAAACAACAATCACAATCCCGGCAGGGATTGAACAGGGCCGGGAGTGGAAAGTAAAAAATTCCAAATGATAAATAATCAAAGTGAAAAGTGAAGAGGGAAAATTGCAAATTTATCGTGACCGGGGGCCTGAAACAGGCCAGTATATTGCAACGAAATTGAATTGAGCAAGGGCAGGAAATAGGTTATTGCTTAAACTGCTAACAATAAAAATCTGCGGGACTCCGTGCTGACATCTGTGTGAATCAGCGAAAGAAGATATCCCTCAGTCCCGAGGCTTCGGGACGCATTGTTCCGCAGATAAAAACATTTTCTATGATTTATGCATTAAAACTATGTGTTTCTTCCTATTTGCAAACCCATTAGGCAGCGGTATTAAATCCCCGCCCCCCTGCCATCCTATGGCTCCGGCAGCGGAAATGCCCGGTTAAAACCGGATGTATTATTTGCCAATGTACATTCCATAATATCTGTCAAACACCTCCTGGGCCCTGTTTGTCACTTCTTCCTGTTCATAATCCCCTGCAATCCGGATCAACCGCTGAAGCATGGCCAGGTTTTGTTGTTTTTCTCCATCATAAAGGCTTTTTCGGGTTCCTTCAAACCTGAAATAGTATTCCAGTTCATCTTCAAAGACGCTAATCAGCTCAAGGGCGAGCCGGTTGGCTTTTTCCATGTTGCCGGTTTCATAATATCCTTCAGCCATTGGGGTGGTGAAGAGGTTGTATGGCACGGTTTCATCGGGCATTACCTCCAGGCACCTGTCTATTACCTGAACGGCTGAGTCGTATCTGCCTGCCCGGATCAGGGCATCGGCTAAACGGTAGAAATTGTTCCTCAGGTTCATGCTCATCCGCACAGTGGTTTCATCCAGGTAAACCTCCGGCTTGTCCATATTGCCGAAAGTAAACTTATTCATCAGGTTGTCGAACATCACATCGGGTTCCACCCTTCCTGCCTGACCGTCGGAACTTTGATTTTTTACTGGGACCAGCCTGTAAGCCAATCCTTCCAGTTGAAAATATGATTCCAATCCGATATAGGCTGAGTTTCCTGTAGTAATAGCAAAATAAACAGGCCTTTTCCACTGGTTGGTGGCCAGAATGTCCAGTATCATCAGGTCGTTTTTACCAAGAGCTGAACGGTTAAGTGTCCAGGCAACTTCTTTCACAATATTTCCTTTTTGTCCGGCCGGAACAGTGCCGTTGCTGACAACCTCTGCCGAATCAACCGGAAACCTGAATTTCTTTGAAGGGAAATAATCCACCTCTCCAAACCGTGTTTTCAGCTTAAGCGTGCTTTCATTGTGGATGATGATATCAAACAATTCCCTGAGATCGAGGTGACCTTTGACGTTTTCATTTTCAAGCAGATAGGTGTAGTTCCGCCGGTTATCCCTGTATCTTTCTTCAGGCAGGGAAATGGGGAGAGGATCAGAGTCATACACCTTACGTTTCATCTGATCGATATACCAACCGGTATTGAGCAGGCTCAGGTTCACCACCCTCACATCGGTGCGTATGCCCTCCACTTCCTGGGCGTACCACAGGGGAAAAGTGTCGTTGTCGCCATTGGTGAACAGTATGGCATTGGGAGCGCATGAATTGAGATAATTATTGGCTATGGCAAGGGCGGTAAACCTGCCGGCGCGGTTATGATCATCCCAGCCTTCCTTAGCCATGTTAACAGGGACAAGCAAAAGGCATGCAGCAGTCACAAGCGTGGAGGTCAGGGGGCTCTTTGTTTTTTCTTTCAGGGCATTGTAAAGGGCTGCCACACCTATGCCAATCCATATCGCAAATGCATAGAAAGAAGCAGCATTGGCATAATCCCGTTCACGCGGTTGCGGGGCGTGCTGGTTCAGGTAAACCACAATGGCTATTCCTGTCATAATAAACAACATGGCTACAACAAGCAGTCCTTGTTTATCTTTTCTGAATTGCATCAGGATGCCGGCAAGGCCAAGCAGCAGAGGAAGCAGGTAGAAACTGTTTATCGCTTTGTTTTTCAGACTTGCGGGAGGATCATAAATGGGTCCGAGCCTTTTTTCATCAAGAAAGCGGATGCCTGTGATCCAGTTGCCGTTCTTACGGTTGGCCATCCCTTGTATATCGTCCTGCCGGCCCGAAAAATTCCACATGAAATACCTGAAATACATGTGGTTAAGCTGGTATCTGAAAAAAAAGCGCAGGTTTTCCCTGAAAGTGGGTTTTTGCAGGGTTTCCTCCTCTCCGTATTCATCTGTTGTTTTCACAGGGATTCCTTTCACCTTTCCCCAGGTTTTGTAGTCGTTGATATACCTTTTTTCGGAGTTGTTCCACATCCTTGGGAAAATGGTGGTGAACTGCGGATCGAAAACAGGAACAGTGTTTTTGTTGTCGTCGGAAACAATATATCTGCCTTTGGCGGAGTCTTTCCTGTAAACAGGCTTCCCGTCTTTTCTCCCGACTACGGGCGCGTTGTAATATTGTCCTTTCAGCACAGGCCAGTCGCCGTATTGTTCCCTGTTGAGGTATGCCAGCAGGCTGATGGCGTCGCGCGGGCTGTTTTCGTTGATGGGTGGGTTGGCGTTTGACCTGATGATGAGCAGGAAAAAGGAAGAATATCCCATGAGTATGAAGGTAAGGCTGATCAATGCAATATTTACTGTTTTCCTGCCTTTTATGGCGGTGTAGTGCAATCCCCACACTAAACCGGCAATCAGAAGAATGAAATAAACTATGGTTCCGGTGTGGAAAGGAAGTCCGAATCCGTTGACCAAAGCCAGTTCAAAATACCCGGCCAGCTTTACCACCCAGGGGATGATGCCGTACATAACCAGGGCGAGCAGAACCAACGAAAGCATTAAAGTGAGGAGCAGCCCCTTGTGCGAGTATTTGTATTTTCTGAAATAAAAAACCAGCGCTATGGCCGGAATGGCAAGGAGATTGAGAAGGTGAACCCCAATGGAAAGGCCGACGAGGTAGGCGATAAGGATGATCCACCTGAAGGCATTTTTACTGTCTGCGTTTTCCTCCCATTTAAGGATGGCCCAGAACACAATGGCTGTGAAGAAGGAGGACATGGCATACACTTCTCCCTCAGTGGCGGAGAACCAGAAAGAATCCGAAAAGGTATAAGCCAGGGAACCCACCAGGCCGCTTCCCATAATAATGATGAGCTTCTCCTTTGTTATTTCATCCTTTTTGGCTATGATTTTTCTGGTGAGGATGGTGATTGTCCAGAAGAGGAAGAGTATGGTAAAACTGCTTGAAAGGGCCGACATGCTGTTGACCATCCTTGCCACGAGGGATGTGTCGCCCAGGGCGAACAGGGAGAAAACTCTTCCGGCAAGCTGAAAAAACGGGGCCCCGGGAGGATGCCCTACCTGGAGTTTGAAGGCTGTCGAGATGTATTCGCCACAGTCCCAGAAGCTTGTGGTAGGTTCTGAAGTGATCAGATATACTGCGGAGGCAATGCCGAAAACAATCCAGCCGGTAATTTTGTTAATAACATTGTAATTGAGCATTGTATCGTATATGGTAATAAGACGGCTAAATTATGAAATATCATGTAATACGACTTCTTTTGCCGTCAATGCTATATTTATTAATTTTGCGGGCTTAAAATAAAAAAGTATGCTGAAATTGGTTTTAATAAGGCACGGCGAAAGTGTGTGGAACAAGGAAAACCGTTTTACGGGCTGGACAGATGTCGGTCTCACCGCCGGTGGAGTTGCAGAAGCCAGGCAGGCGGGGAAAGCTTTGCTGGAAAACAACTTTCATTTTGTTGTGGCTTACACATCTTACCTGACAAGGGCAATAAAAACACTGTGGCTGATCCTGGAAGAGATGGATCTATTATGGATTCCGGTATATAAAAGATGGAGGCTGAACGAAAAGCATTATGGCAATCTGCAGGGTTTGAACAAGAAGGAGACTGCTGAAAAATTCGGGGAGGAGCAGGTGCTCATCTGGAGGAGAAGCTTTGATATTCCTCCGCCGCCCCTGTCCGGAGATGATCCCCGGCATCCCATGCACGATCCGAGGTATGCCGGTATTTCTCCCGGACTGCTTCCCGCAACGGAATCACTCAAAGACACCGTGGAGAGGATGTTGCCCCTGTGGAAAGATGAAATATCCGAAGCTTTGAAGGAACACAGGGAAGTTCTTGTGGCTGCTCACGGAAACAGCCTCAGAGCGGTTGTGCAATATCTGAAGCAGATGAGCAAAGAAGAAATTCTGAAGTTTAACATACCTACCGGTATCCCTTATGTGTTCGAGTTTGACGATGATATGAACCTGCTCAGGGACTATTTTGTGGGCGACCCGGAAACCATAAAGGCTTTGCAGGAGAAGGTGGCAAACCAGGGTAAAAAGTAAAAGACAAATGGCAAAAAGGTGGGTAATTCCTGACATTCACGGATGTGCCAAAACACTTGTTGGTCTTTTTGATTATATGATCAGACCATCCAAACATGACCGGCTTTACTTTTTGGGTGATTATATCGACAGGGGCCCTTCCTCCAAAGAGGTGATTGATTTTCTTATGCAGCTTCAGAAAGACGATTATGAGGTGAGATTCATCATGGGAAACCATGAGGATTATCTCATTAAAGCCTATGAAGAGGAATTGCAGTTGAAAAGTTTTCTGGGTTTCAGGAAGGCCAATAAGAAAAAGAAAGAATGGTTTGCTTTTGGCGGAAAGGAAACCATGGAGAGTTTCGGGGTGAAGAAGCTTGCTGATTTTCCCGAAAAATATATAGAGTGGATGCGCAAACTGGAATATTACATTGAACTGGATGAATTTTACCTTGTTCACGCAGGGTTTAATTTCAGGAAGGAGAACCCTTTTGAGGACAAAAACTCCATGCTGTGGGTGAGGGATTACAACATAAGGCCCGAAAAGGTCAGGAACAAAAGGATCATCCACGGCCACATGCCCGTAAGCCACGAGTTTATCGATATGAACATTAAAAACAATAAAATGTGGTTCATCGACCTTGACAATGGCTGCTACATGAACGACCGGGAAGGTTTCGGCAATCTTATCGCATTGGAGCTCAACTCGATGGAATATACAGTGCAGTATAACCTGGATTTTTAGAGAAGAAGAATACAGAATTCAGCATTACAAATAGACAGAAAGGAAAATGGGAAATAGAATATCCCAAACCGGACATTGGTTCGATAGTAAATGCATGAAGGTTTTTTGATACCATTTCCTTTTTAACTTCAGATTGGCTATAAAGACTGGTTCCACAGATAAATAAAGCCAACAACAGGCATTTGAATCTTCTTATACAACACATTATTACGAATTAATCCTCTTCCCTGGCCTCAATAAGTATTTCAAGCAACTTGATGCCGCAATCGGAGATCACGCTGCCGGGTCCGAAAATTGCTACTACACCTTTCTTGTAAAGAAAATCATAGTCCTGAGGTGGAATCACCCCCCCCACAATGACCATGATATCCTCTCTTCCGAAGGCGGCCAGTTCATCGATAAGCTGGGGTACGAGAGTTTTATGACCGGCGGCAAGGCTTGAAACGCCCACAATAAGGACATCGTTCTCCACTGCCTGGCGTGCCGTTTCCGCCGGCGTCTGGAATAAAGGCCCGATATCCACATCAAAACCGATGTCTGCAAAGCCCGTAGACACTACCTTGGCGCCCCTGTCGTGGCCGTCCTGCCCCATTTTGGCCACCATGATCCTGGGGCGTCTGCCTTCCAGTTGCTCAAAACGGTCGGCTAATTCGCAGGCTTTTTTGAAGCTGCTGTTATCCCGTGATTCGGAAGAGTAAACGCCTGTAATGGCCCGGATTTCTGCTTTATAACGGCCATACACTTTTTCCAGGGCAAAGGAAATTTCTCCCAGGCTGGCCCCTTTCTGTGCTGCTTCCACCGAAAGCTCAAGCAGGTTTCCCTTCCCGGAGCCCGCAGCCTGTGTAAGAGCATCCAATGCCGGCTGGACTTCTTCTTCTTTTCTTCCGGCCCGCAACAGGGCCAGCCTTTTTATCTGCGAATCCCTTACGGCTGAATTGTCAACTTCAAGGGTTTCGATGGGATCTTCTTTTTCGAGCCGGTATTTATTTACCCCGACGATGGTATCTTTAAAGGAATCAATTCTTGCCTGTTTCCTGGCTGACGCTTCTTCTATCCTCATTTTTGGCAATCCTGTTTCAATGGCTTTGGCCATTCCGCCAAGATCTTCGATTTCACGGATCAGTTTCCATGCCCTGTGTGCCAGTTGATGGGTCAGGTATTCCACATAGTATGACCCTGCCCAGGGGTCGATGGCACGGCAGATATGTGTTTCTTCCTGAATATAAATCTGGGTGTTACGGGCGATACGGGCCGAGAAATCTGTCGGAAGTGCAATGGCTTCATCCAGTGCGTTGGTATGCAGCGACTGGGTATGCCCGAGAACGGCGCCCATAGCTTCAACACAGGTGCGCGTGACATTGTTGAAAGGATCCTGTTCCGTAAGGCTCCAGCCTGAAGTTTGGCAATGGGTACGCAAAGCCATTGATTTAGGGTTCTGAGGATTGAACTGCCGGACAATTTTTGCCCACAGCATCCGGGCCGCCCTCATTTTTGCAATCTCCATAAAGTGGTTCATGCCAATGCCCCAGAAAAAAGAAACCCTGGGTGCAAATGAATCGATATCGAGGCCGGTCTGCACACCGGTTCTCAGGTATTCCAGGCCGTCTGCCAGGGTGTAGGCCAGTTCGAGGTCGGCTGTGGCGCCTGCTTCCTGCATGTGGTATCCGCTGATACTGATGGAGTTGAATTTGGGCATTTTTGCAGCAGTGTATGCAAAGATGTCGGCAATGATCCTCATGGAGGGCAGGGGAGGGTAAATGTAAGTGTTCCTCACCATAAATTCTTTCAGGATATCGTTTTGGATGGTCCCCGACATCTGTTCCAATGAAACTCCCTGATCCAGCGCCGTTACAATGTAAAAAGCCAGCACGGGAAGCACTGCTCCGTTCATTGTCATTGACACGGAAATTTTATCAAGAGGGATCTGGTCAAGCAATATTTTCATGTCGAGCACCGAGTCCACGGCAACACCGGCTTTGCCGACATCCCCTGTTACTCTCGGGTGGTCTGAATCGTAACCGCGGTGGGTGGCCAGGTCAAATGCGACGGATAAACCTTTTTGCCCTGCGGCAAGGTTTCTTCTGTAAAATGCGTTGGATTCCTCGGCAGTGGAAAAACCCGCATACTGCCTTATCGTCCAGGGTTTGCTGGCGTACATGGTGGAGTAAGGCCCTCTCAGAAACGGGGCTATTCCTGCTGCAAAATCCAGATGCCCTATCCCTGAAAGGTCGTCTTCCGTAAAAAACTTCTTTACCGGTATCTGCTCAGGGGTCATCCATGCTTCCTCCATGGGCAGCTTAACGTCTTTTTTGGATGCTTCCTGTTTGCTGATGCTCCTGAAATTGACTTTATGAAAATTAGGTTTCATGTTTTTCACCATTTTATTATTTGATTCCCAGTTCCATTTGAAAATTTTTCAGACTTTCCAACACATTGGATTTTAGATGGATGAAGTTCCTGATGGCTGCGGGTTTTGCCTTATCTGTTAAAAGATCAGGATTTCCGGCAATCACCAGCAAAGTTTTTCCTTCAAGCAGGCGTGCAAACTCCGGTGCATATTGCTCATATTCCTCATCAGAGCTGCAAATCACGGCGATATCTGCTTTTGCCTTTAAGCAGGCTTCGCTTGCTTTTGAGGCATCTGCAAACCCGGTGTTGTCAATCACTTCAAATCCTCCACAGGCAAAGAAGTTACAGGCGAACTGCGACCGTGCCCTGCGCATACCCGGATTGCCTATCGTCAGGGTGAAAACTTTAGGCCTTTTATTTTTTAGCGCCCAGCGGTCGGTGGTGGTCCGCAGTTTTTCGAAGGCTTCAGGCCCCCTTTGCAGCATGGAAGCCTGGCTTTCCCTGATGCCTGTGTCATTTGTTTTCCCGGAAAGGGCATCCAGGGTTTTTTCATCCAGTTTTTCGTTGAAATCAGGATATTGGTTTGTCCCCAACAGTATTTCCTTTCGGGTGGCGAAAGCATTTAGTTTTCTGCCGGCGGATTCAGTGATTCTTGCAGGGATGAAATTGTTTTTAACCGCTTCAGCAAAGCCTCCGTTTTCATGAACTTCAAGAAACAATTTCCAGGCCGCACCGGCGATCAAATCGGTAAGGTTTTCAATATAATAGGAGCCGGCCCCTGGATCGGCCACCTTATCAAAATACGACTCTTCCCTGAGCAGAAGCTGCTGGTTCCTGGCAAGCCTTCCGGCATTTACGTTTTCATTGCCGTAGGCCGTATTGAAAGGCAGCACTGTAAGTGCGTCAGCGCCTCCGATGATGGCGGCCATCGACTCAGAAGTGGTTCTCAGCAGGTTAACATAAGGATCATACAGGGTTTTATTCCACCGCGAGGAGCTGCAGTGGATATACATGGCAGCTGCCTCACTGGCGCTGGGCCCATAAGCCTTAACAATGGCCGACCACAGAAGCCGGGCAGCCCGGAGTTTGGCTATTTCCGGGAAATAGGATGAGCCTGTGGCAAAGTTGAACTGAATCCTGGGTGCAATTTCACAAACCGTCAGACCCCTTTCAGTAAGATGAGTAAGATAATTTGCCCCCTGCGCAAGGCTGAAAGCAAGCTCTTCCACAATTCCTGCCCCTGCGTTATGAAAATTTTTCCCGTTCACAGCCAGAACCCTGAATCCCGTAAGGTACTGTGATGTGGTGATCAGCTCCCTGGCAAGGCTCAGGGAATCTTCCAGGCCGGCCAGGTTGTTTTTATTCAGAAAGCAATCCCCAATCGGATCATATTCCACTGATCCTTTGATTTTTGAAAGATTTCTGTTGTATTTTTTTACGAGGTAAAGCAGGCCATTTATCAGGGCCAGGGGGTCGGCTGCCTGCATGAAATTCAACTCTACCGCTTCGGCATAGATGTTTTCACAGAGCTTTTCCACCATTTCAGGTCCGGGGTTTTGCCCCGGATCCAGGATGAACCCCAGCGAAGTAACCCCATTCATAAGAATGTCAAGGGCTTTTTTGTTGCTTTTGCTGAGATCCTTCACCTGAATGTCCTGCCGGATCCACCAATCATTGCCCCGGGTATTTTTTCCCCTGACAAAAGGAAATTTGCCGGGCGCCACTTTAAGATGACCGAGCCCCTCCAGGGAGCTGCCGGTATAATAAGGCTTAACCTCATAACCGTCAGGGGTTTTCCAGGTGAGCCTTTGAAACTGGTCGGCCCCTTTCAGATCTTTTATGGCCAGTTCCTGCCAGACTTGTTCTGAAACAGGGTCAAATTCACCGAAAAGGGTTTCTTTCAAATCTTTTTCTGACATTGATTGCATGTTTGAATTTCTTACCGGCGCAAAATTAATTTTTAATTCCTGAACCGGGCAAATTATTGTTAATTAATTCACAATTGAAATAATCAATCTGATATAAGGATAAACTTCCGGACATCCGTCAAAACATTGTTTTTTAGTATTTTCAGAAAATAAATGCCTTCTGTGCCCGGGAATTTCACTGACGGAAGCAGCCTGAAAGTCGATTCTCCCTCCGGCATCACGACATTCAAAAGGGAGTATTCCCTGCCGGTTGAGGTGATGATAATCAAATCTATTTCTGCTGCCGGTTCAAGCCTCACAGTCAGAAAGAGGTCTCCGGATGAAGGATTGGGGAAACAATGAAAGCTGTCGTTTGTCTTTGTAAAATTTGCCGGCGTTGAAGTTACGGGCAGGGAAGTGTAGGTTGCCTTCCATCCGCTGTAGGTTACATTGCCATCGGAATAGAAGTTAAGGGTGAGTTCATTTCCGGTTGAGAGGATATTTCCCGGGAGGGCGGCGCCTGAAAATTCTCCGAGCAGGGGGAAACCGGCGCCGGGCCCGTCGTAAACCCATAGCGAGTCATATCCGGTCTCAAGTTCAAAGGCCTGAAATTCAAGCAGTATGCTATTGCCCTCCGGGACTTTAATGGTGTAATTATAATATTCCTTGTCGTAGTAATTGAATGCCGGGCCACCGGAATCGAAAAGAGAATCGCCTGAAACGGAAATGCTTTCGGCGCTGAAACGGGAGGCGAGAAGATTCCAGAGATCTTCATATCCGTTGTCATAACCCAACGCCCAGATACCGATCCCTGCCAGGTTCCGGCGGTTGATGAGATCGTATTTTTTACCGAGGCTGAAAGTGTCTTCAGTAAAGCACTGGTTCCAGCCGGTTGTGTTAAAAGAGTAATAGGGCGAAAAACTGTTGGGCTCCCATTTTTTGTTCTGTGGAGTATAATACCCGATTGGGTTATCCCTTATATGGCGGTAGGTGTAAGCCGTGCCTGAGCCCGTTACCGCCGATGGCGCTTCAGGCGATTGCGTGGGCCATTGCCTTCCGTAGTAAGGAATGCCTGCCACCATCCGGTTGGTTTCCACCCCTTTGCTTTCATACCATGAGATTGTCCTGGAGAGACTGTAGTCAAAGTTACCTGCCATGCTGTACAGACCGCTGACGGGACCTGCCTGTGAGGATCCGTTCCAATAATAGTCGTAACTCATGATCATGAAGAAATCAAGAACATTATTCAGCTCCGGGATGTCGAAAGCTCCGACCCAGTCCACAGCCGGGGAAGCAATGCTCAGTTTCGATCCGGGAATGGCATTGTGAAGGGCTCCGGAGAGGTTGGCGATAAAGGAGGTAAAATCGTCCTTATAAGCGGCTGACATAGCTTCGAAATCTATGTTCACCCCTTTGGCCCCTCTTGTTTGCAGAAGGCTGATCAGCGTGTTGATGAGATTCTGCTGAGCAACGGGGCTTGAAAAAAAAATGCCGTGGCTGTTAAAAAGTGTGACACAGAGATGAACATTCACATTGTTCTGAAGCGCCGAATCTATCACCGGGGCTGTTTCCCAACCGTAAACGGTGACAGGAAAGCCGGTGTAAGGATCAACTTCGTATGAGAAAAAGCAAAGATCGGATAGCAGATCCCAGTGGTAGTTCAGGTAATTGCTTCCGGCCCAGTAGGGATAATAACCGAACACGGTTTTTGTCAGTTCGTAACCGGTTTGTACAAAGGAGGGATCCTTTCCGGTGAATTGGTTAAGGCTGTCAAACTCCCCAGGAGTCAACAGTTTCAGACCGGAATGGTATTTTGATTCATCCATGTGGATACCGGTGTACCCTTGTTGCTGGCCAATACATTCATAGCCTGCAAGAAAAACGATTATGATAAGGTATCGGACCACAATTTTTTTTATAAAGATATAACACTTTTGGCTATTTATACCGCTAATGAATGGGTTTGTGAAAAATACCGTGCTACATCTAACGGTATAACTACTTCTGATAGAAAAAGAATTCACGTTTTTTTAATAAGAAGCAGCATACCTGATGCATTGTCAATTTCCATTGGCAGCATTCTGAAATAGCGTCACTTGTTCAGAACAAAACCTGTTTTCATTTTATTGTTCTCAGTGAAAGGATATGCACCGAAACGCCCGTAGCAATTGCAATGAGCAACAGCTTAATCCAGAGTGTTTCGATCATCCATAAAGCGGAGTAGAGGATTGTCGCCCACAACAATGTTAGCGCCCAGGTTTTCACCTTGAGGGGCACTCCTTTTTTTTCATGGTAATCACGGATAAATTTCCCCAAATACCGGTGATGCAGGAGCCAGTGGTAAATGCGGGGCGAACTGCGTGCAAACAGGTAAGCCGACAGCAAAAGGAATGGCGTTGTCGGAAGCATGGGAACAGGTATTCCGACCAGGCCCAACAGAAGCGAAAGACAACCGGCAACAACGAGTAAACCCTTTTTAAGCCGGCTCATTCGCGTCTTTTTGGCTGTTTTGCCTTTACCGGTATCCCTATTTCTTGTTTTCATAAGCCATTTGATTGCCGGATAAGAATACAAAAGGGCTGCAGCGGGCAATCCCTTTGATTATCCTTTCAGGGCTTCCGCTCCACTGACGATCTCCAGGAGTTCATTGGTGATGGCGGCCTGCCTGGCTTTATTGTAGGTCAGTTTCAGCTCTTTCAGCAGTTCCCGGGCATTGTCGGTGGCCTGGTGCATTGCCGTCATCCGCGCACCGTGTTCGGCTGCATTTGAATCAAGAACTGCCTTGTAAAGCTGCATCCTGAGCGATTTCGGGATCAGATCAAGAATAATCTCTTCCCTGCCCGGTTCAAAAATGTAATCGTACTGAAAATGTTTCGCTCCGGTTTGCTTTTCTTCGGCCGGAAGCACCGGAAGGAATTGCTCTCGGATCAGGTCATGGACAGCTGCATTTTTAAACTGATTGTAAATGATCTCTATCCTGTCGTATTTTTTCGTAGCAAAATCTCCCATCAGTTTTTCTGCCAATCCGGCCACACTGTCGAAGCTGATGGCGTCCCAGAAATGATCGTAATGATCCACCACATTGTATCCTCTTTTGGAATAGTAGTCAGTGGCTTTTTTACCTATGGTGATTATGCTGAGTCGCCCTTTTTCATTGAGGGTTTTATATTCATTCAGGGTCAGGCTGTTCACCATCCGGATGACGTTGGAGTTGAATGCGCCACAGAGGCCCCTGTTGGAGGATAGGACGACCAGCAGAACATTTTTCACTTCCCTCTGGTCGGCAAAGCTGCCCATGCCGGGGCCGGCATCTGTGCCGGAGCTGAGGTTGCGCAGGATTTCTCCCAGTTTGCGGGCATAAGGGCGCAACTTAAGGATGGCATTCTGGGCTCTCCTTAGCTTGGATGCAGCCACCATTTTCATGGCGCTGGTGATCTGCTGGGTCGATTTAACAGAGGCGATCCTTATCCTGACTTCCTTTAAATTGGACATTTATCCTTTATTTATTATACTTTGAAACCAGATCGTTTGCTGTTTTTTCTATCACGGCAATCGCTGCGTCATCAAGTATTCCCTCACTGAGAGTGTCAAGGGTGGCCTGATGTTTCAACTCCATGATGCTCAGAAAATCTTCCTCGAAACTTTTCACTTTATCGACAGGAAGGTTTTTTAGCAGTCCTTTGGTACCGCAGTAAATGATGGCGATCTGTTTGCCGACGGAAAGGGGATGGTACTGGAGTTGTTTCAGTATTTCCACGTTTCTTTTTCCTTTTTCCAATACCGCTTTCGTGGAAGCATCCAGATCGGAACCGAACTTTGAAAAGGCTTCCAGCTCCCTGAACTGGGCCTGGTCTAATTTGAGTGTCCCTGCGATTTTTTTCATCGCTTTGATCTGGGCATTACCACCCACCCTGGATACGGAGATCCCGACATTGATGGCAGGGCGTATGCCGGCATTGAAGAGGTTGGTTTCCAGGAATATCTGTCCGTCGGTGATGGAGATGACATTGGTGGGAATATATGCAGAAACATCTCCTGCCTGTGTTTCGATGATGGGAAGGGCAGTGAGGGAGCCTCCCCCTTTTACCTTTGATAAAATGGATTCGGGAAGGTCGTTCATTTTCTTTGCGATCACATCCGATTCAATGATTTTGGCAGCTCTTTCAAGCAATCTTGAGTGAAGGTAGAACACATCGCCGGGATAAGCTTCCCTGCCCGGAGGCCGGCGCAGCAACAGCGACACTTCCCTGTAAGCCACAGCCTGTTTTGAAAGGTCGTCGAAAACGATGAGGGCGGGCCTTCCTGTATCCCTGAAATATTCACCGATGGCTGTGCCTGCAAAGGGGGCGTAAAACTGCATGGCAGCAGGGTCGGAGGCGGTGGCAGCCACCACGATAGTGTAAGCCATTGCGCCGTTGTCTTCCAATGTTTTCACTATGTTGGCTATGGAAGATCCTTTTTGTCCGATGCCAACATAGATACAGTACACCGGTTTACCTTTCTCAAAGTTTTCCCTTTGGTTGATGATGGTGTCGATGGCGATGGCTGTTTTACCAGTCTGCCTGTCGCCGATAATGAGTTCCCGCTGTCCTCTTCCGATGGGGATCATGGCATCAATGGCTTTGATCCCGGTTTGCAATGGTTCGTTCACCGGTTGCCGGTAAATGACCCCGGGGGCTTTCCTTTCAAGAGGCATTTCGGTTTTTTCGCCTCCGATTTCCCCTTTGCCGTCGATGGGTTGCCCCAGGGTGTTGATTACCCTGCCGACCATCTTTTCACTCACCATCAGGGATGCGATCCTTCCGGTACGTTTCACCATGTCGCCTTCCATCACCTCGCTGGATTCCCCCAACAGCACCGCCCCGACATTGTCTTCTTCAAGGTTCAGGACAATGCCTATCAATCCTGTTTTCTCAAATTCAATCAACTCTCCCGACTGTGCATTATTTAATCCGTAAATACGGGCAATGCCATCGCCGACCTGCAATACGGTACCTATTTCTTCCAATCTTGTTTCATCTCCGAATCCTGCCAGTTGCTGTCGCAGTATAGCCGATACTTCTGCCGGTTTTATTTCTGCCATAACGTTATTTTTTCAGTTTTCAATAGCCTTTAATAAACAAATTGATGTTGAATTCTTTTTTCAGCCTTTTGATCTGTCTTATCAGGCTTGCATCATATTGCCTGTCGCCAAAAGTAAGGATAAACCCACCAATGAGAGCGGGATCGACCTCTTCCGTGAGTTCGATTTTTGCCTTTGTATATTTTCGTAGCGTTGAGGTCACCTTGTCTCTTATCTTATCATCAACATCTGCAGCGCTGGTTAGGGTGGCCGAAACGATGTTGTTGTGCTCCCTGTACATTGCAATGTACTGTTCTGCGATACCCTGCAGATAATATTCCCTTCCTTTTTTTGTAATCAGCACAATGAACCTGAACGAAAGGTCGGAAAAGTGGTTTTTAAAAATTCCGGTGAGGATGGACAGCTTTTTGTCTGTTTTAATGACAGGACTTCGTAAGAGCGCTGTAAAACCTTTGTTTTCGCGGCACACCGCAAGCATGCTTTCCATGTCGTCTTTCACCGGATCGAGGAGATTATTCTCCAGGGCCAGCTCAAAAAGCGCTTTGGCATAGCGGTTGGATATCAGTGTTCCTTTCATTGTATCCGGTTAGTTTTTTCAGTTGAAGTGGATTTCATCCAAAAGTTTGTTCACAAGCTCATTGTGTTTGTTTTTGGATGAAAGTTCTTCTTTAAGAATTTTTTCTGCAATTTCGATGGAGAGGGTTGCCAGTTGATTTTTCAGGTCGGTGATGGCCGCCATTTTTTCGAACTGTATGCTCTCCTTGGCATTTTCGATGATCCTTGCAGCGTCCTCGTTGGCTTTATTTTTTGCATTCTCAACAATGGTATCACGGATATTCCTTGCTTCACTGAGGATCATTTCCCTTTCTTCCCTGGCTTCCTTCAGAAGCTGTTCATGGGTTGATTTGAGCCGGCTCATTTCTTCACGGGCTCTGTCGGCGGCATGCAGGGCTTCACTGATGGTTTCTTCCCTGTCCTTCAATCCTTTCATGATGGGTTTCCAGGCAAACCTGCCTAATATCCATAATAACAGCAGAAAGCCGATTGTCATCCAGAAAATAAGGCCAATGCCGGGTTGAATGAGTTCCATATATTTATCGTTAATAAGTTACATAATCATTAACCTTTACATTCCGGCCAACCGCCGGAATGTAAAGGAAGGCCGGCCTGATGATTACAGGAAAAGAATCAGCAGACACACCACAATGGCAAAAAAGGCGACTCCTTCGATAAGGGCGGCGGCCACAATCATGTTGGAACGGATGTCGCCCACAGCTTCAGGCTGTCTGGCAATAGATTCAACCGCCCCTTTACCGATCTGCCCGATGCCGATGCCTGCCCCGATGGCAGCAATGCCGGCGCCGATGCCTGCCCCCATCATGGAGAGCCCAACTGCTTCCAGTAAAATTGCTAAAAGTGTCATAATCCAATATTTAGTTTTAAAAAAGACTCAGTTTATTAATGGTGCTCCTCCGTTGCCATGCCAAAATACAGCGCCGAAAGCAATGTAAATACGTATGCCTGGATGAAAGCGACCAGCAGTTCCAGAAGGCCCATGAAAATCATAAAGGCTATGGATACTACCGATACACCGTAACCCAGACCGGCGTTGATATTCCCGAAAATGAATATGAGGCTCACAAACCCCAGAATGATGATGTGCCCTGCGGTAATGTTGGCAAAGAGACGAACCATCAGTACAAAGGGTTTTGTGAAGAGGCCCATGATCTCAACCACGGGCATGAGGGGAACCGGTATCTTTAACCACCAGGGAACGCCCGGAGTGTTGAAGATATGTTTCCAGTAATTTTTGTTGCCGCTGAAAGTGGTGATGATAAAAGTGAAAACGGCCATCACCCCGGTAACGGCCAGGTTGCCGGTAAGGTTGGCCCCTCCCGGGAAAATCGGGATCAGTCCCAGCAGGTTATTGAAAAAAATAAAGAAAAACAGGGTCAGAAGATAGGGCAGGTACCTTTCATACCTTTTCTCTCCGATGGATGACTTAGCCACATCGTCCCTGATGAAAAGGATCACCGGTTCGAGCAACGACTGAAGACCCCGTGGAGCGTCATGCCCCCTCCTTTTGTAGGCATTGCCCACAGAAATAAATATCAGGCTCAGCAATATGATGCTGATAAAAACAGCCAATACATTTTTTGTGATGGAGAAATCCACAGGAACAGTTGCTTCAGCATCCGTTTCCATGGTTCCCGGAACAACGCGCACTATTTTTCCTTTGTTTTCCCCTTCGCTTTCGATTTTATAACCTTTGTGGGATGAATGGCCGTGGTCGAATCCGGATGACATAAAAACATCCAGCTTCCCTTCATAATATAAGATAACCGGAAGCGGAACACTTATGTGGGTATGCCCGAAATCCATGATGTGCCATTCATGGTTGTCGATAATGTGTTCAATAATCATCCTTCCGGCGTTGAATTCTTCCCCCTTGTCATTACTTTTCTCCCCGGCAGCCATGACTCCCGGCGACAGAAAAAGAAGGATGATAAAAAATGTTGATATTCTCAGTAAATGCGAATTATTCATTATTAAAAACGTGTGTATTTTCATCCGAAAACGGATGCAATTTTACAAATAATTGCCAAATAAGTGAAATAAAAATTCATTTACATTTTTTATTTAAGTTTGTGGCACAAATTAAAATTTTCACCAATGAAAAAATGTATTATCGTCAGTATTCTGATTTTATTGTCAGCAGGGTTTCTGCGGGCTCAGGGTCTGGAAGACATCCTGAAAAGTTATTTTGAAACCACCGGACAGGAGGTTTTCAACAAAATCAATTCCATGGTGATGAAAGGAGTGACCATTGCCCAGGGTTTGGAGAGCGACATCGTGATTATGCAGAAAAGACCCGATAAGATGAGGCTTGAACTGGATATCCAGGGAATGAAAATGGTGCAGGGTTACGACGGGCAAAAGGGATGGATCATTGCACCCTGGTCAGGTTCCAGCGATCCGGTTGAGCTTACAGGTTTTGATCTTGCCAGCCTTAAATCCCAGGCCGACTTTGAAGGCCCCCTTTACAACTGGGAGGCCAAGGGCCATAAAGCTGAATTGTCAGACAACGAAGAGATCCAGGGCACTGAGGTTTTCGTGATCAGACTCGTGTTAAACAATGGCGACATTAATACTTACTACATCGATACGGAGAATAATCTCCTTATTAAGATGGCCTCCAAATCCAAAGACGGCGAAAGCGAAGTGGTTATGGAAACTATTTTCGGCAATTACAAACCGTTGAATGGCATGCTTGTGCCATTCAGTCTGGAAACAAGGATGGGGGGGCAGATGGTCAGCCAGGTGACCATCCATTCCCTGGAATTTGATCAGGAAATGGACGATTCCATCTTTGCCAAACCCAAACCGGAAGAGAAATAGAAGGCGGGATTGCCGTATTGATTGGCCGGGGTGAGTTCCACTTCAGAGAAAACCAAAATATGAGCTTGTTTCAAAAATCAGTAGAGAAAAAATACCTGAACGACCTTGACCCTTCATTAATCGACAAAAAATACAATGATTTTCAGGATTATTTTGCTGATCCTGAAAGACAGGAAAACATAAGAAATTCGAAAGAAGAACAATTTCAGGAAGGATTTTTACGAGAATTGTTTGTGAAAATTTTGGGGTACACTTTAAATCCGGAACCCAATTTCAATCTGACAACTGAGTTAAAAAACATTGCCAACAGCAAAAAAGCTGACGGTGCAATTCTGAAAGGTGAAGATGCAACTGCGGTAATTGAATTAAAAGGAACTGACACCACCGATTTAGACAAAATTGAAACTCAGGCTTTCGGGTATAAAAACCACCATCCCAAATGCAAATACGTAATTACCTCAAATTTCGGGAAACTCCGTTTTTACATTCAAAATGCTGTTGATCATGTTGACTTTGATTTATTCAACCTGACGAGGGAACAGTTTTCTTTAATGTGGCTTTGCCTGGCAAAAGACAATTTATTAAACGATTTACCCTTAAAAATCAAAGAATCATCGGTTTTACAGGAAGAAAACATTACAAAAAAACTGTATGCCGATTATTCAAAATTCAGGGGAGCCATTTTTAGCAACCTTGTAAAAAATAATCCTGAAACCGATAAACTTCTCCTGTTCAAAAAAACCCAAAAACTGCTTGACCGTTTTTTGTTTATCTTTTTTGCCGAAGACAGATTGTTGGTTCCACCAAATTCAATTTCCCAGATTATTGAGAAATGGAAAGACGATGTTGATTTTGGGGATGCAAAACCACTTTACGAAACTTTCAAAAAATACTTTCATGTGCTGAATGTCGGGAGACCAAAAAGCGGAAACCGGCAGGAGATTTATGCTTATAACGGTGGACTTTTTAAACCCGATGAAGTTCTGGACAATATTACAATCGACGATGATATTTTGTTCGAACACACGCTAAGGCTTAGCAATTACGATTTTGAAACCGATGTGGATGTAAACATTCTCGGGCATATTTTTGAACACTCGCTGGGTGAAATTGAAAACGTGCAAACTGAAATAGCGCAAGAGCAAGCCAAGGCTCCCCTGACAGTATCAAAACGGAAAAAGGACGGTATTTTTTACACCCCGAAATACATAACCAAATACATAGTTGAAAATACGGTTGGAAAACTTTGTGAGGAAAAACGAACTGAGCTTGAAATTGTTGATGAAGAATATGCAAAAGGCCGTAAAAACAGAAAAAAGGAAATAATTAAAGCCCTTGATGATAAGTTAACCGATTATCGCAATTGGCTTTTAAGTTTAACCATTCTCGATCCTGCCTGTGGCTCGGGGGCATTTTTAAACCAGGCGTTGGAATTCCTGATAAACGAACACCGGAAAATTGATGAGTTACGCGAACAACTGCTCGGCGGCGCCATTGTTTTCTCCGACATAACCACCGACATTCTTGAGAAAAACATTTACGGGGTTGACCTGAACGAAGAATCGGTTGAAATTGCCAAACTATCGCTGTGGCTGCGAACTGCACAAAAAGGGAGGAAGCTGAATACGCTGAGCAACAACATTAAATGCGGGAACTCTTTGATTGACGACCCCGACGTGGCAGGCGAAAAAGCGTTTAACTGGCAAATTGAATTTCCCGATATTTTTCAGAAAAAAAAGAAAAAAGCATGGCATGTTACGTGGGTCACACATGATACCCGGACATCAGAACGTATGATAAAATACAAAGTTCGTGAACGCAGAGCTTCAGGAAAAATGCACGTTGACCGTAGTGTTTATTTAGAAAATGGTGATGCCTTAAAAGTTTCTGAAATAATTACGGGGATTGTTATTGAAGATAATTATAATTGTTTGGCTTACAATATTTGTAACGACCATGTTCATATTCTTTTAGTATGCGAAGAAGAGGAATTGCCAAATATTGTGCGTAAATTGAAGGGGAAGTCAGCACAAAAGTTCAAAGAACATCTTGGTATTTCTAAAGATGAAACATACAATCTGTGGGCACAGAAATTCCACCGAAAACCTATCAAATCAGATCAGCAACTCCTTAATGTAATTGAATACATCAAAACCAATCGTATAAAACATGGCCTGCCCGATATGAGCAAGGGGTTGCAACCCCTTGCTCAGAGAATGACCTGCACCTATGATCACGCTTTCCGCACCGAATACAAGGGCGGTTTTGATGTGGTGATTGGAAATCCGCCGTATGTCCGGGCTGAATTACTTGGTGATTTCAGGGAAAATTTGGAGAAAAATTATTCCGTCTTTAATCCCGCCGGAGATTTATTTTCTTACTTCTATGAAAAATCTTTTCAGTTGTTAAAATTAAATGGACTTTTTGGTTTTATTTCAAATACTTTTGACAAAACAACTGCCGGAATTTCGGTTCGTGAGTTTTTACAAAATGGAGTTCAATTTTTAAAATACATAGATTTTACCGAAGTTCAGATTTTTGAAGGTGCAACTACTTATCCGGTAATACTTATTGCAAAAAATCAAAAAGAAACAAATCAGTCGTTTACGTATATCAAAATTCCAAAATCAGGTCAGTCTGTAGTTATTGACATTGATTTTCACGATTCGGTTTTAGTATCTCAAAACTTACTCAACAAAGAAAACTGGAGTTTTAAAAGTAACCAGGCTGTTGGTCTGATTGAAAAACTTCAAAAAAATAAAACGATTCGGGAAATTTATGGAAAATCTTTCCGTGGTATTTTAACCGGTCTAAACGAAGCATTTATCATTTCAAAATCTTATCAGGCTGGAAAACATGTTAAACCCATCTTTGAAGGGAAAGAACTTGAAAAGTGGTCAATTCCCGAAAGTGTTCAGCAATTAATTCTATTTGAAAGCAAGTGGACGAAGGGACAATATGGCGATGATGTCACAGAATCTTTGGCGCTTGAAAAGTTAACAAATGACTTTCCGGAACTAATAAGCCATATTCTGCCTTTTAAAGAACGGGCAATAAAAAGGTTTGACCAGGGTGATTTCTTCTGGGAACTCAGAAATTGTGCTTATTATAGTTTATTTGAAAACCCCAAAATCGTTTTTCCAAATCTTCAGAATTCGAACAAATTCGCTTTCGATGAATCCGGGGCCTATATAAATGCACCTGCTGTTATTTTACCCACAAACGACAAATTTATTACGGCAATTCTTAATTCGAAATTAGTTTGGTATTTTCTTACAAATATTTGTGTGGTTCGGAACGGTGGTTACATTGAAGTAAAACCGCAGTATTTCGAGCAGATACCAATCCCTGAAATTTCGGACGGGAAAAAACAGGAATTGCAAAGTATAACAAATCAAATCATTTCGAAAACTAAAGAAAAACAAAAAGTTCAAATTCAGTTCTTACAACTGTTAGAAAGCAAATTTTTTGATTTGAAATTGACAACTAAACTCCAAAATTGGCATGAATTAGAACTCAAAGAATTCCTGAAAGAACTACAAAAAGCAAAAATAAAACTCAGTCTTTCGGAAGAAGCCGAATGGATGAACTATTTCAACGAACAAAAAGAAAAAGCACAGTCCCTAAAATCCGAAATCGTAAAAACCGATAAAGAAATCGACCGGATGGTTTATGAGTTGTATGGCTTGACTGAGGAAGAAATTAAAATTGTGGAGGAGAGTGTATAAATGGGTAAGAAAAGAGAAATCTCCTTTTTTGGGGCGGGAGCTGTTATTGACTGGAAGGGACCAAAAACTTGTGATTTAACCAATCTGATTTGGGAGTCTGGATTTACATTAAAAGATTCTGATATTATAATAACGGAGTTCATCCTGCCGGACAGTATTATTCTCCGAAACCGTTTCAGTACTTTAAAATTACAATTATTATGAAGAAACCATATCAGTCTGCCCGGATGATCCTCTTTTTTTTATTGTTAAGCCGCGGATTATCGGGACAGGAGGCAGTAAAGCCCGACAAAAACACCTTTGGGGCTATGGAGGCCAGGCATATCGGCCCGGCGGCGATGAGCGGCAGGATCACCTCCATCGACGCGGTTCAGGATGACCCGCGCAT
>JAFGME010000129.1 GCA_016927695.1 Bacteroidales bacterium | reverse complement strand
ATATCCTGCTGGATGCAAATCTCGGCTATGTATTCTTTTTCATCATCGGAAGTGTTGCGATCCGCGAAAACCACGTGAGTAATCTTGTATTTGGTGATCAGGTTTTGCAGGTCGCTTATGTGATGGATGGCTAATCCCATCAGCTTGTTTTTCTTACGCCGGGGTTGCGAGTCGAAAAATGCCTGAACTTTAAACTTCCTGCTGGGATTGAGTTCAAGGGCTTCCTTGGCAATTACCGCCAGGTCGCGCGATCCGAAGATCAGGACCTTCTTGCTGTTTAATTCGTAATTAAAAAGCAGCAGGTAGAACGATTTTGCCAGGATCCTCAGGTTGGAAATAAGGTACAGGCTGATAAAAAATTCTATGGCGATGACCGAGAAGGGGAGGATCGGAAACGCATTGGTAAGCCTTCCCAATATGCTCAGACAGAATAGTGTAACAGTACCCAGGGTTATTGTAATAAAGAGCCTTCTCAGATCCGTAATGCCGGTATACCGGATAATGTGCGAGTATACTTTGAAGAAGGAGAAGAAGGTCAGCCGGACCAGGATGAAAATGATATCTGCAAACAGCATCAGGTCGTAATTCTCCTTCGGAATGCGGAAGTTGAACCGCAGGAGGAATGCCAGGTAGACAGAAAACCCGATGATGCCGATATCCGCAAGGAACAATATCCAGCGGGGAGTAGTTTTTTCGGCGATACCCTGTTTTATCCTGACAAGTTTCCTTAGTCGACTGAAAGTACTCATGATGATATAGCCAATGATTTCAAAAGAAAATAAGGACTAGTTCTGTGCAAAGGTTACATTTTATTTTGAAATATTGAATCAATCCATGATAAATGTTGATAGCCCGGCAGGAACTTAAATCCGGCCAGGGCTATGTATTTCAGCATTCTCCGGGAGCTGATGTGACAGAGAATGCTGAAGGACTTTTACTTTAGTTGATCGTACTCGAATACGTGGGTGGCAAAATCTTTCCAGTCGATTTTTTTTCCATATTGCTCAGTCATCTCAGGACGGTCACCAAAGAGGAGGGGGAAGAACTCTTTTTTATAATCTCCCTTGGTTACCTTTATGGTTTCACCATTCTTCCTGACGTAGTAGGATTTGTCTACGCCGCCTGTCAGCTGCATGCCTCCCGCTGAAACCCCTCCGGTTTCCTGGGCCCAGGGGTCAAAATATACCGTGATCTTCGAGTTAAAGCCCGGATTTACAAGTTGGAACAAAACAGGGACGGCAGTCTTACCAGGCATCATAGCCTGTTCAAAGTAAGCATAATCCGTTTTTACGCAATCGCTGAACTTTGTCTGGGTCATGGTGACCACCGACTCGCTGGCTTCGTTAAGCGCCATCAGTTTTCCCATGTCACTCGGGGGAATTGCCATGGAGAGAATGTCGTCGGCATTGAACATGACTTCTTTCCCGTCGGCATCTTCAAAATAAACCTCTGAGAACACGCCTTTCTTACGTTTGGCCTTTTGGTAGAACAGGGAATATTCTGTGGAATCCCTGGTGATGATCTTTGATTCCTTTTTTTTGGAGAATGACTCCATTCCGGGAAGAAAATACTGTGCCGAAATCTCTCCAATGAACAGGATAAGCAGGGGAAACAGGATAATTTTTTTCATTACTTTAGGTTTTTGTTGTTCCGGGAGTATCTCCGGGTTATCTATTTGTAACTGCAAGTTATGAAAAACCATCAAAGAAATTTTAGGAATATTCTTTTGGAATTGAAATTTCTTACTATATTTGTTCGATAGTTATCGAACAATAAGACATTATGACCGGAAAAGAGATGGCCAAAGTATTCAGGGCACTGTCAAGTGAACAACGTTTGAATTTATTTAAAATGATCTACTACTGGCAGCGGACCATGCCTAAATCTGAATGCTGCGGGGTGCAAAAGGCATTTTCCCGGGCCTGCGATACGATGAGTCTTTCCAGGTCAACCATCTCGCATCACCTGAAAGAATTGCAGCTGGCCGGGCTTATTGTTTGTGAAAGAGAAGGACAAGCGCTTGTATGTTCAATAAATGAGGAACTGGTTGAAGAGATGAAACATTTTTTCGATTAGTCCTGCAGTAGCATGAGTTCATGCTATTTTTTTGTTTAATTAGTTCGATTGTTGTCGAACTGTAATAATAGGAGATAAAACCATGATGAATTTTTGTAACACAAAAGATTGCAACTGGAATGAGAAATTTGATTTTTCAGTGCAAAATTCGAAAGAGGGTGTCATTATTGAAGTAAAACCCAAGGATAAGACGAAAGTTGAATCGCTACAGAAATTTGCAAAGGCTTATAAAGATTTTTGCGGAGGCGATTGCTGCTAACAGCTTTTCACTGGCAGGGGTTTGCTCTGCCAGTGATTAAAGATTATCTTCAACATTACGATTAGAATTCGATCATCGCTTTCATTACCCCATCCTCATAGGCCGCAACCAGGTCAAAAGCAGCCTTGGTTTCCTGAAAACTGTAACGATGCGTGATCATTGCTTCAACAGATACCTTCCCGGTTTTTATCAGGTCGTGAGCCTCCTCCACAGCATGGTTCTGCCGGCGAACATTCTGGATGCAGATCTCCTTGCGGCGCATATCGTCAGCATCAAATGTCCAGCGGTCAAATTCGGGGATGCCAACGATGACGAGCTTGCCACCCGGTTTAAGTATCTTCATGGCCTGGTCGGCAGCTTCCTGTTGGCCACAGCACTCAAAAACAATATCCAGCCATTCAGGAATCTGTTCCTGCACTTCTGCGACTACATCCATAGCATCCGGATTCCCTGTAAAATGGGCACCTGAAGCATCGGCGATTTTTAGCCGGGCATCAATTTTATCGGTAACGAATGCTGTGGTAATTCCTTTCTGGAGGGCAGGGAGAAGAACGCTCATTCCGATGGGACCAAAACCCAGGATGCCAATCTTTTTATTGCTGAGATCACCAGCCAGTCTTGTGGCGTACACCCCGATGGCTAAAGGTTCCATGGCAGCAGCTTCCTCAAAACTCATGGATGCTGCAATGGGAAAGCAACTGGTCTCCGGCATAACAATCAGCTCCGACAGACAACCTTCCGCCTGTCCCGGGCAACCCAGGAATTTCTGCCTCCTGCAGGTGTGGGGACGGCCAGCAAGGCATTGATCACATTCCCAGCAGGGCATGGCCGGCTCGATGGCGATGCGGTCGCCGGGCTTTACCGTTTTTACTGCATGGCCAACTGCAAGTACTTCACCAGCACCTTCATGCCCGACGATGAAGGGGTACTGAACAACCTGGGAGCCGATTCTTCCGGTTGTATAATAATGTATGTCTGATCCGCATACCCCTAACGACTTCATTCGGATCAAAACATCTGTATCATTTGTGATTATAGGATCCGGCATCTCCATCATTTCCATCTGCCGGATACCGGTGAGCTTCATTGCTTTCATTGCTGCAAATTTTGGGAAATATTCTGGAAATTAAAAGGAACGACAAGTGACAAGTGATAAGTGAAAAAGGATTTTGGTGTTAGGGACGCGATTTATTGCGTCTGCATACAAGAATATCTAGCGGGAAACAGACAGTTTTTTAAAATTTAATAGATAGCTCCAATTTACCTCCAAGGCCCAACTGAACGATTTTTTGAAGCGTGGATAAACGGACTTCCTTTACATTATTCTCAATTTTGGAGATATATGATTTTGTAGTCCCGACTTTAGCCGCCAGTTCAGCTTGTGTCAATCCCTTTTCCAGACGGGCCTCATATAATAAGGTGCCGAGCTTAAAATTCTCATAACCACCTTCAAGTTCATCTCTTGATTTACTTCCTTTGGCACCGTAATGTTTATCCTTGAATTCATTTATAGTAAGCTTGTGCTTTTTCATTTTTATACTCCTCTATTATTTTAAGTGCCCGCGAAATTTCTTTTTTAGGGGTTTTTCTTGTCTTTTTCTTAAATCCATTAATTATGATAATCAGTTGGCCCTGATCGAAAAAGCAGAATATTCTATTTGTATCCCTTCCTGATTTAACACGAATCTCAAAAAGAGAATCTGTGCCTTCAATGTGTTTTAAATATGTTTCAGGAATCCTTTCT
>JAFGME010000128.1 GCA_016927695.1 Bacteroidales bacterium | reverse complement strand
CATTTAAACAAACCACCGACAGAATTAAGAAAGAAAAACAGGATTAAAACAATTCACTCATCGCTTGAAATTGAAGGGAATACCTTGACCATTGAGCAAATAACTGCAATAATTGAAAATAAAAGAATAATTGGACCTGAAAAAGATATCCTTGAAGTTAAAAATGCAATTGCTGTTTATGACTATCTAGACAACCTGAATCCATATAAATTTGAATCCTTCTGTGAGGCCCACGGAATATTAATGAACGGACTTATTGAATCAGCTGGAAAACTAAGAAGTAAATCGGTTGGAATTGTTAAGGGTTCAGAGGTTGCTCACATTGCTCCACCAAGCGAAATGCTAAAACCATTAATGAATGACTTGTTTGACTATTTAAAAAATGACGAAGACCTAGTTTTAATTAAAAGTTGTGTATTCCACTATGAAATGGAATTTATTCATCCATTCATCGACGGGAATGGTAGAATGGGGAGATTATGGCAAACGCTGATTTTAAAGGACTCTTATCCTGTTTTTGAATTTCTTCCAATTGAGACTTTTATAAAAGAAAGACAAGAACAATATTATGAATCTCTTGGAAAATCTGACAATACTGGAGAGTCGACCGTATTTATTGAATTTATGCTTGAAATTATCCTTGAATCACTTGAGGAATTGTTAAGTATTCAGAATGTCAGCTTAACGAAGATTGACCGAATTAATTTATTCAAGTCAATTGTTAAAAACGACTACTTTACACGAAAAGATTATTTAAAGAATTTTAGAGAAATCTCTTCAGCGACAGCAAGTCGGGATTTGAATTTTGCTGTTGAGAATGGAATGATTGAAAAGATTGGAGATAAAAATACAACGAAATATAAATACAAATAAAAAACAAAGCCTAATCGAGTAGGCTGCCGCTAGGCTTAGCCTAGCGGAGAACCTCTCACACCAATGTATCCCGCAAAAAAGCGGGACAGGCTGTACGGGTCTCGTATACAGCGGTTCATTAAGTTTTGGGGAAGTACGTTTGTAGAGATCATTAAGAGAAACGTAACCCCGTTGCCTCAACCTATCAACGGTAATCGTAGTACCCAGAATGGGACTTTGAGCGATAGCCCAACCACCCATGCGCGACCGGCTCCATGCAAAGGCCTGACCCGGTTCAATACCTACATAGTAGCTGTGATCTTTGCATTGTAATATATACACATGATAATTCATAGGATTGCGGACCTCGTCCGCCATAGCCCGCCGTGCTTCTGTCTTCATAATTACCAGTAACGTTTAAAAAACAGCCCGCCTTCGTTCCTCGTACCTCGGAACTTCGGCGGGCGAAGGCGGAGGAAGAGGGATTCGAACCCCCGGTACCTTGCAGTACAACGGTTTTCAAGACCGCCGCATTCGACCGCTCTGCCATTCCTCCGGGCGCGAAAGTAAAACTTTTTTTTATACTATCAGAACTATTTTTGACAAAATTTTTTCGGGCTGTGATTCAGCGTAAAAAATGCCCAGGTTTATTTATTTTTCTGAATTGCATAAAAATTCAGAAATCCGTTTTCGCCCTCCAAAAAAAGCTTTTCTCAATTCATTGTGGTTCTGTCATTTATCAGTAATAAAATTTTCAACCCTTTTTTTTAATCCGCTTAGATTTTTATGCAAATTCTTCTCCCGAAAAACGTAAAAACCTCTGTAATGTCTGTGGACAGCGGTTTTTTTAATGATTACTCTTGCACAGCTTGCCAAATAGGCTATATTTGTATGCAGTTAATAACTGTGAAATATTTACTAACCCTAAATTTTTTTATCATGAATAAAGCTGAATTAATTGATGCAATTGCCGCTGGTGCAGATCTGAGTAAAGCAGATGCTAAAAAAGCACTTGATGCGTTTATCGATGCTACTTCTGCAGCTCTTAAGAAAGGTGGACGTGTAGCTTTAGTTGGATTTGGATCATTCTCAGTTGCTGAAAGAAGCGCTCGTACTGGTAGAAATCCTCAGACAGGAAAAGAAATTAAGATCCCTGCTAAAAAAGTCGTTAAATTCAAAGCTGGAAGTGAGCTTTCTGACGAACTTAAGTAAGATACTTTTTACCACCGAAGGGAGCATGATCATGCTCCCTTTTTTTTTCTCTGCCCATGATTGAAAGTCTGATCCAATACCTGGAAACTTTTGTCACCGACAGGCGGGCATCCCTGTTTGACCGGATCCTTCAGCACCGCACCCGCTATATCACCGTTGCCCTCGAAGATATCTTCCAGTCACAGAATGCCAGTGCGGTACTTCGTACCTGCGACTGCCTCGGGATACAGGATGTGCACATCATCGAAAACCGGAACATCTATGATGTCAATCCCGATGTTGCCCTGGGTTCCGACAAGTGGCTGAACCTGGTAAAATACAATTCCGAAGGGAACAATTCCCTGGAAGCCATACAAAAGCTGAGAAAGGAAGGCTACAGGATCGTTGCGACCACCCCACACGAACCTTCTACCCCACTCCCCGACTTCGATCTGTCAAAGGGAAAAGTTGCTTTGTTCTTTGGTACCGAACTTAAAGGCTTAACCAGTTCGATACTCGATAATGCAGATGAAAACCTTCAAATTCCTCTTTATGGATTTACCGAAAGCTTTAATATCTCCGTGTCGGCAGCTATTATTTTACACGACCTGACTGAAAAACTGTGGTCTTCCAATCTCCCAAAACAACTCAGCAAGGAAGAAATCAATGAGCTTAAACTCAAATGGCTGAGACAAACCATAAAAAAATCGGAAATGATCGAAAAAAAATTCCGGGCTACGCATTCCATGAATCTGAAAAATAAGCCCAAAGGATGATGCTGCTCAATAAGGCATATTCTTTTTTTTTATATATTTGAGCAAACTATTGACGAGTACTAGTAATACGTTGATGAAACCTGACTGAATATGAATTGTATAATTATCGATGATGATCAAATGTCACGCCGCGTAATCGAGGAATTTGTCGAACGTACTGACCAGCTGAACCTTGTCAGTTCGTACGAAAATGCGGTAGACGCAATAAATGCATTTAGTACAGGTGAAGATATTGATCTGATCTTCCTGGATATCGAAATGCCGGAAATGAGCGGTATCGATTTCCTGGAGACCCTGCAGAATCCACCCCAGATCATTATAGTATCTTCCAAAGAAAAATATGCGCTGGATGCCTTCAATTACGATGTTACTGATTATCTCTTAAAACCCGTCAATTACAGCCGCTTCTTTAAAGCTGTAAACAAAGCCAGCGTAAGGTTCAAGAATAAGGTAGATCCCCGGGAGGATGAGATCTTCATCAAGAAAAACTCTGCCCTGGTGCGCCTGAAATACAAAGATATTCTTTGGGTTGAAGCTCTCGAAAACTATGTTATTTTCAATACCTTCTCGGAAAAGTACACCATTCATTTCACCATGAAGGCCATTGAAAATAAGCTGCCAACCGCGATCTTCACACGCGTACACCGTTCGTATATCGTGAATATCAGCTCCATCAACTTCATTGAGGATAATGCCATTATCATTAAAACCAAGGATGGCCCAAAAACCATTCCCATTGGCAAATCCTACAAGGATAAACTTATGGGCGATATTAACCTGATCGTGAAATAATTTAGCCAACCCCCGGTTTTATCGCTCAGGGTATTTGTTTGTGACTATGCAATCTGGAATTAAACGACGGATAGTACTTCATTTTTGCCTGATCCTTTTGTTCAGCGTGGGGGTCTATGCGCAGGAACCTGAGCGACTCTCCCTGCTTGAGGACTCTCTGGTAAATCAGTACAATGCCATTTTCAGTGAGAATCCATTCCTGAGACAAGCTAAGGCGGATAGTTTTTATGCAGCCTTCTGCAAGGGACTGCAGGCCGGGGATGCCTTCAGCCATCCCTTCCTGAAACTGGATAAGATCGGGAAGATCACCTCTGCCGACGAAAGGCTAAGGATCATCACCTGGAACATTCCCGTTGGTTACGGTGAAAACCTCTACTATGGCATCGCTCAGTACTTTGCCAGGGATGCAAAAGACTATCAGATAATCCGCCTGAACGAACCGGTAAGCCTTGGAAAGGAAGGCCGTACGAAAGACTGGAACGGAGCGCTTTACTATGCCATTGTCGAAACCCGCCATGCCGGTCAGCGTTATTACACCCTTCTGGGCTTTGATCTTTACAATCCCCTGAGCAATATTAAGTGTATCGAAATAGTCACTATTGACGACTTTGACGATTTCTACTTCACCGAAAGGCTGATCCGGAATGAGGATGAAAAGCTGGACACGCTCGTTTTCGAGTACAATGAGAAAGCCAGCATGAGCCTGAATTATCATGAAGAGGCAAAAATGATCGTATTCGATCACCTCTCACCTTCGAAACCCTCCCAGGAAGGTCAGTATGAATTTTACGGACCCGATTTTACCTACGACGGCCTCAAGTGGGAAAAAGGCGTTTGGGTGTTTTATTCCAATATTGACGTAACCAACTGAATTATTTTCAGTCGTTTTTCATTCTTCACCCCATTTTTATGACTAAATGACAGGACTCAGGTTCTGGCATGTACTTTGAAACCCGTTAGCCACAACATGTATAACCATTAAAGATACTATACTATGCAAACCGGAAAAATTGGAGTAACAACCGAAAACATTTTCCCGATAATTAAGAAATTCCTGTATTCCGATCATGAGATCTTCCTCAGGGAGCTCATATCGAATGCCGTTGACGCCACGCAGAAGTTAAAAACTCTCGCCAACATCGGAGATTTCAAAGGCGAGCTTGGCGACGTGACCATACAGGTAAAAGCCGACAAAAAGAAGGGCACCCTGACCATCTCCGACAGGGGGATCGGCATGGACGAAGAGGAGATCGACAAGTACATCAACCAGATTGCACTATCCAGTGCCGAAGACTTCCTGGAGAAATATAAGAACCAGGCTAATGCCATTATCGGACACTTTGGACTCGGGTTCTACAGTTCCTTTATGGTTTCCGAAAAGGTAGAGATTGTCACCCGCTCCTACAAGGAAGGGTCAAAAGCGATCAGGTGGAGCTGTGACGGCACGCCGGAATACACGATTGAAGACGCCGAAAGGGCTGACAGGGGCACGGATATCATCCTTTACCTGGATAAAGAGTCGAAGGAATTCCTGGAAGACAGCAAGATCAACCAACTGCTTTCCAGATACTGCCACTTCCTGCCGGTGGAAATCGCTTTCGGGAAAAAGAAAGAATGGAAAGACGGCAAGGAGGTTGAAACCGACAAATTCAACATCATTAATGATCCAAATCCCCTGTGGACCAGGAAACCTGTTGACCTGAAGGAAGAGGACTACACAAAGTTTTACCACGACCTCTATCCCATCAGCGAAGATCCGCTTTTCAACATCCACCTGAATGTGGATTACCCCTTTAACCTGACAGGGATACTCTATTTTCCGAAGATTAAGAACAACATCGAGATCCAGAGGAACAAGATACAACTATACTGCAACCAGGTGTTTGTAACGGATTCCGTAGAGGGAATCGTTCCTGAGTTCCTCACCCTCCTCCACGGGGTGATCGACTCGCCGGATATCCCGCTCAATGTTTCCCGCAGTTACCTGCAGAGCGACAGCAATGTTAAAAAGATCTCCAGCCACATCACCAAGAAGGTCGCTGACCGGCTGGCAGATATCTTCAAAAACGAGCGTGAAAAGTTTGAGGAGAAGTGGGACGACCTGAAGCTCTTCATCGAATACGGTATGCTGAGTGAAGAAAAGTTCTATGAAAAGGCTGAAAAATTCACCCTGTTGAAAAATACAGAAGGTAAATACTTCACCCTGAAGGAATATGAAACGCTGATCAAAGAAAATCAGACCGACAAGAACAAAAACCTGATTTATCTCTATTCCACCAACACCGTGGAGCAACACAGCTTTATCGAGGCAGCAAAAGCCCGTGGTTACGATGTCCTGGAGATGGAAGGCCAGCTGGACACCCACTTCATCAACCACATGGAAACCAAACTGAAGGACAGCCGGTTTATCCGTGTTGATGGTGACACCGTTGACAAACTGATTGAAAAAGGGGAAACCAAGGAGTCAAAACTGAATCCGGATCAGCAGAATAACCTGACGCCCGTATTCAGGAGCCAGCTTCCCGAAAAGACCAACTATATTGTGATGTTTGAAGCCCTGAATGAATCGGATCAGCCCATTGTCATCACACAGACTGAGTTCCTGCGGCGTATGAAGGATATGTCGGCCATGGGTGGCGGCGGAATGAATTTCTACGGTGAGCTTCCGGACAGCTACAACCTGGTTGTCAACACGAACCACCCGCTGGTTCTGAGGATCAATGAAGACCTTGAGAAGAAGCTTGGCGAAGACATCAAAAAAGTAACGGATAAGCTGGAGCCTCTCACTAAAAATAAGGCAGATCTCGAGAAAGCAAACAGGGACAAGAAGGAAGAGGAAATCAAGCAGGAAGAAAAAGACCGCCTGGAAGAGCTTAACAAGAAGATCACTGAGCTGGAAGGTAAAAAAGAAGAGCAGCTTAAGAAGTTCGGCTCAAAGAACAAGCTGGTAAAACAGCTTATCGACCTCGCCTTGCTGGCAAACGGCATGCTGAAAGGCGAAGACCTGACCAAATTCGTCAAGCGGAGCATTGAACTGATCTAGCCGATTGACATAAGCAATTTTAAGGTGAAGACCCGAAGTTCAGCATACTTTCAGTGTGCGGGATTTCGGGTCTTTTTTTACCAGGTTGAAGGTAGGGTGGCAGTATTTTCAGAACGATTCAAACAATTTGTCGAGCGACCTTTCAGGAGCAGTACGAACAGCTTTACATTCGCTTAAATCACCAACAGGTGTTGAAGTACCGTGAGTACTCACGTAATCCACATCGGAGGGTGAAATGCCGGCTTCGCTTTTATCCATATACACCGTGGGGTCAAATCCTTCAATTTCTCCGGCAAATCTTGTTTTGAAGGGTGATACGTCAAATTTTGTTATCTCAGAAATTCCGCTTTTACCTGCAATAAGGTTAGCTAAAATACATTCACATTATTGCCAATAGGACTTAGTGCCCCTATGCCTGTAACTACAACTCCTTTCAATCGATCAGATCTCATTCGTTTAGTATTTATTTCATTCGTTGGTTGAATGGAACATCCGCATAATCCTGGCTATGTACCTTTAAACCTATACATGCGGAGGTTTCATTTTGTTTGAATTTAATTTCACTATGAATTATATGCCCATTTTAAGAAGGTTGAGCCCCAAGTAAAGCCACCTCCAAAAGTTGATAAAATCAGGTTATCGCCTTTTTTTAGTGTTCTTTCGAGTTCCCATAAACAAAGCGGAATGGTAGCGGCTGTTGTGTTACCATATTTTTGAATATTAATCATTACCTTATCGCTACCAATTCCCATGCGTTTCCCCACGGCATCAATAATCCGTAAATTTGCCTGATGTGGGATGAACCAGGACAAATCGTCGGGGCTTAAATTGTTGCGTTCCATCATGGCAACCGATGCATCAGCCATCTTTGTGACAGCCACTTTAAAAACCGCTTTCCCATCCTGATAAATATAATGTTCCCCTGCATCTACCGTTGCATGGGAAGCAGGTTTTAACGAACCTCCCGCCCTCAGGAATAAGGCATCCTTCCCTGAACCATCTGCCTGCAAAAGGCTATCCATCACCCCAACATTTTCAGTGCTTGGTTCAATCAGCATGGCAACGGCAGCATCGCCGAATAACACGCAAGTGTTTCGGTTTGTATAATCGGTAATAGCCGACATTTTATCGGCAGCTACCAGAAGAATTTTTTTATGCTGACCCGATTCAATAAAGCTTGTTGCGGTTTGCAGGGTAAATAAAAAACCGGAACAGGCTGCACTAACATCGAAACCCCAGAAATTCTTTATCCCGGATTTTTCGGCAATAAGGCAAGCCGTGGAAGGAAATGCCATATCCGGAGTAATTGTGGCTACTAATACCAAATCTATATCATCAGGACTGGTGCCTGTTTTCTTCAGGAGCTTCTTTGCAGCTTCAGCACCCATATCAGATGTTGCCAATCCTTCCCCTTTTAAAATTCTGCGCTCTTTAATTCCAACGCGTTGCATAATCCATTCATCGGATGTGTCAACCAGGGTACTTAATTCCTGATTGGTCAGGATATACTCAGGCAGGTATGCATCTATACCTGTAATTGCTGCTTTTATTTCATTCTTCATTGTCAAGCTAATATTTGTATACACCATTTGTAATATTAAATACCATATTCTCTTTTTTATTGAGCGATAATTTATCAATAAGTCAACTGATATTTGTAAATCAGGAAAAATTCAGGCCTGCTGAAATTTTTACCGGAAAACTGTTTGTTCCCATCCATGGCAAAAGAAAAACAAACATTTCTCATGTCCGCATATATTTTTTACGGGTTAATTCAACTAGCCCATTAATAATGGTAAGCGGATGGACCGGATTTCCGGCAATATATAAATCAATTTTATATTTTGAGAGAAAACTCCTGTCAATGGCAGGGCTGTCGGCAAAAATACCCCCGCTAATGGCATCGGTGCCGGCAAGAATAATAATTTTGGGGTCAGGGACAGCACGATAGGCCCGTTCAAGAGGTTCGGCCATATTTTCAGTTATTGGGCCTGTTATTACTATACCATCTGCATGCCGGGGCGAAGCGACAAAATCAATACCAAACCGGCTCATATCGAACTGAACATTATTGCTTGCTGTCAGTTCCCATTCACAACTGTTATCGCCTCCGGCAGATACCTGCCTTAGTTTTAGCGATTGTCCAAAAATTTTCCTGATTTCTTTCCTGATGATGGCTGGGTCGAGCAGCAAAGGTTTGTCCACTCCTTCATAGATCAACAGCCGTTCCCTGTCATTCGTAGATAACTTGTAATCTTTTGTAAATGAGACTTTTTCAGGATACTGCACGGCACATTCACCGCAAAATGTACATTTGCCAAGGTCGATGCAAAAAGGTGTTGTTGCAATGGCTCCGGTCGGGCAAAGCTCTGCCATGGCTTTTTCATCCACTTTTTTTGTAGAAATTACCGGACGTCCACGGAATATACCGGGCACTTCTGCTGTTGTAACATTGGGGATAAACTGTTTTCCCTGATGCCATACTATTTTTAAATTATCAAACATGGTAAGTTATTTAATAATACGTTTATCTAAGCCTTTTGCATAAGCCCTTAAATCGTCGATATGAACCTTTGCCACCCCGCTTTCAATGGCGGCTTTTGCCACAGCGGGGGCAATGGCTCTCATTAACCTGAAATCGGATGCTTTCGGAATAAAATAGTCCCGCCCGAAACTTAATGTATGTTCCGGGTCGAGGCTCAAATAAGGTTCTTTCGCTAAAGAAGCCAGGGCATAAACTGCCGCCTTTTTCATTTCTGCATTTATTTTTGTTGCCCTGACATCGAGCGCAGCCCTGAAAATATAGGGAAATCCAAGCACATTGTT
>JAFGME010000127.1 GCA_016927695.1 Bacteroidales bacterium | reverse complement strand
TGCGCTCTTTATCTGTTGCACCTTCCGGATGAAGAAAGTAATAATAAGGATTTAGAAATCCGCCTGACGCTGAATCCTGAAGACTTATGTCCTTTATATATTCGGGAATTCCTGCCAAAGCTTCCTCCGTTGTTACAACCAGTAAAAAACTGTAGGAACCCGTTCTGGGATTTCGCTTCCACCGGTTGTTAAAGTCCCCTTTTTTCATATCTTCCCGGATGACCCAAATGGCGTCAAGATAGATTTGTTTTTCACTGCTGATACCGTTCTTTTCCGCTTTCTCCCTGATTTGCGCCATCCATTCTTTTGACTGCTTTATCCTCCTGATGGTAGCATCAATGTTGTACGAAGGACTCAGCAGCCTTTCCGGGTCGGCGCCGTAATACTTTTTTTCGCTTCTCGGGTTCCCCACAATACGGATAGAATCCCTCACTTCGCGGTAGCCGGATCTGTTTTTAATCAGAGGGGTTTTATGAAAACCTTCGCTGCAGTTCTCCCAGCTCCCATAAAAATTGTGGGAGGATAAAGAGTTGTATGTCATTGAATCTCCATGTATTATAAACTCCGGAAACTTATACGACTCGTTCTGATAAAAAACCTTGTAATAAAAATACCGCTCGCTTCCGGTGCGGTTTCTTACATCGAATGAAAACCTGAAATACCCTCCCTCAATGTCATCTTCAGAGGGGATGGTGATGCCATACAGGACTGCATCCGACAAGTCCATGCCAAGGCGCAGCGTGTCGCCGCTTAAAGTAAACCCGTTGAACGGCCTGAATTCTTTCACCTGATAGTTTTCTCTGTTCACACATGAACAGGCAAGTGATACTACCCATAGCAGGGTGGCAATGCTTCTCATATTTTGGGTAAATAAACCTGTTAAACAAAATCTGATCAGTTTGTAAAGATATAAAGTTATCAATAATGAGTAACTTTGCCGCATAAAATTGCATAATGGCTGATCCGACAATACTGGTTACCAACGACGATGGAATTCATGCCCCGGGCCTGAGGAAACTGATATCAATTGCAAGAGAATTCGGAAGGGTTGCAGTAGTTGCCCCCGACGGGCCGCGGTCGGGAATGTCGCATGCCATCACTTCCGGAACCCCTCTGCGGCTTAAAAAACTCGCCGAAGATAATGACTACAGCGAGTATGTCTGCACGGGCACACCTGTTGACGCCATTAAAATGGGAGAACAGATCGTGCTGAAAAAAAGGCCTGACCTCGTGCTGTCAGGGATTAACCATGGTTCCAATGCATCGGTCAACATTATCTATTCCGGGACCATGGGAGCGGCGTTGGAAGCCTGTATCGACGGCATTCCTGCCATTGGTTTTTCAATCCTCGATTATTCGTCAGGGGCTGATTTCAGCGCAGTGGATGATTATGTGAGGATAATCATCCGCAACACACTGGAGCATGGCCTTCCCGAACACACCTGCCTGAATGTGAACATCCCTGCCATAAACAGGGAAGCCATCAGGGGCATTAAGGTTTGCAAACAGGCCAAAGGGAAGTGGGAAGAGGAATTCGATGTAAGGATAGATCCGCACAACCATCATTATTACTGGTTAACCGGCGCTTTCCGTGATGGAGACACATCCCCCGATTCCGACTCTTTTGCGCTGGCGAACAACTTCATCTCCATCGTACCCGTCCATTTTGATTTTACAGCACACCATGCGGTGAATGATATACGAAAATGGGATTTCAATGTTTAGAAAAGACAGCTTCTTCCTTGGAACAGCCGTTGCCATTGTTTTTCCCGTTTTATTCTTCGGGCTGATCTATCTTTTAAACCACCTGATACTAAAAGCCGGCATAGCACAATTATACCTGGAAAAGAACATCCACGTGCTGCTTGGTATTTCAGGAAATCTGCTCCCCCTCCGGATCTTTTTTGTCAACTTTAAGTATGATAAAGCCGGAAGATCGGTGCTTTTTGTGACTTTTCTATTGACGCTGGCATTCTTTGCTGCCGGGAAACATCTGGGAGTGTTATGAAATACTACATCATAGCAGGGGAAGCATCGGGCGATCTGCACGGATCGAACCTGATGAAAGGGTTGAAAAAATCTGATGCCCGTGCCACCTTCAGGATATGGGGAGGCGATCTGATGCAGGAACAGGGAGGGGAACTGGTGAAGCACTACCGCGATTTAGCATTCATGGGCTTTCTTGAAGTGTTGCTGAACATCAGGACAATCGCAGCGAACATCCGTTTATGTAAAAAGGATATGCTTGAATACAAACCCGATGCGCTGATCCTGATCGACTACCCGGGGTTCAACCTGCGGATGGCAGAATTTGCAGCCCGGAACGGCATCAGGGTTTTTTATTATATATCACCGCAGATATGGGCCTGGAAGAAGTCAAGAGTGCATAAAATTGGCAAATACGTTGAAAGGATGTTTGTCATCCTCCCCTTTGAAAAAGACTTCTACGCTTCCTTCGGTTATGAAGTTGACTTCGCAGGCCACCCGCTGCTCGATGTTGTTAAAGATTTTCCACGGGTTGAAGACAGTGAATTCAGGAGATACCACAGCCTTGACAATCGCCCGCTGGTTGCTCTGTTGCCGGGAAGCCGAAGGCAGGAGATAAAAACCATGCTGCCGGTGATGCTGAAGGTATGCCGTTTTTTTCCGGATTACCGTTTTGTTGTGGCAGGGGCCCCTTCTGTGGAAATAGATGAGTACAGGAAGCTGGGGGCCGGTGATGACGTTAAGGTGATCTCCGGCAGCACCCATGAGCTTCTGGCCCACTCTTTTGCAGCCCTGGTTACTTCCGGCACGGCTACACTGGAAACAGCCCTGTTCAATGTGCCCGAGGTGGTTTGCTACAGGGGAAGCTACATTTCTTACCAGATTGCCAAAAGGGTGGTGGATAAAAAATTCATCCGCTTTATTTCACTGGTGAACCTCATTATGGGACGGGAGGTGGTGAAAGAGCTGATTCAGTCGGCATTCAATCCCTCTGCCTTAAAAACGGAACTGTCCCGCATCCTGAATGATGATGACCACAGAAACAGGATCATGAAAGATTACAGAGAGCTGGTTGAAAAATTAGGCGGACAGGGGGCATCGATAAAAACGGCTGCAAAGATCGTGGATTTACTTACCTCTGAAACCATGTAGCCGGTTTCCCCTTACCACTTCTGTTGTCTTTGATGTCAGACGGTGAGAACAGCCCGTATCATCCGTTATTACCGGAGTTTATCCACCTCAAACCTCACTGATTTGATCTTCTTCTCGAAATAAGTGATACCTTCAGGTTTGGCGATGCTTCTTACAAAGCTCTCGAACATCACCTCAAAAAGGGTTTTAAAAGAAAACTTTTCGGGCGGGAAAAAAGCAGGATTATGCAGGTCGATCAGGCGACTGATATACAGCCTTGCAATCAGTTCAATGCTGAGGTCTTCGCGATACATATTCTGGCTGATCCCCTTCTGGATGTTGATTTGTATCTTACTGAAGATAAACTCTATTCTTTTGTCGAAATGAACCTGATAAACATCAGGATATTTTTCCTTGAGCCTGAAAGTGAAGGAGGGGCTGACAAGAGTGAATTTTTTTGCTACTTCTTTGCTGACAATCAGCAGGATATCTATGGCATTCACCCCCTCAAAATCATGTTCAGTGAATATTTCTTCAAACTTTTGACGCTCCAGTTCAAGTATCTTTTCGACAAACTCTTTTTCGCCGTTGACATATTTCAGGATGTCCTTTTCAGAAATACCTGTTTTTTCACTGATTTCGGAAAAGCTGAAGTTTTCCAGTTTTTTTTCACTGGCAGCATATCTTACAGCTTTAAGAATTTCAAGAAATTGTTCATTCATGAAGGGGAAAATAAATTTGACCCAAATATCCGCATGCAAATATATTAATAATCCTGTATGTACGCCAAATAAAAAAACCCCGCTTTGTTCAGCGGGGTTTGACCGGGATGGAAGTGCAGATTACACAATTCCCTGTGCTATCATGGCATCGGCCACTTTCACAAAGCCTGCTATGTTTGCTCCGTCAACGTAGTTGATGAATCCGTCATCTTTCCTGCCATACTTCACACACGACTGATGGATGTTGACCATGATGGTGTGCAGTTTGCTGTCAACTTCCTCGCGACTCCAGTTGAAACGGAGGGAGTTCTGTGACATTTCGAGGCCTGATGTGGCAACGCCGCCTGCGTTGGCTGCTTTTCCGGGGCCGTACAGTATCTTTTTCTCGAGATATACCTCAATGGCAGCCGGTGTTGACGGCATATTGGCGCCTTCCGACACCAGGAAGCAGCCATTAGAGATGAGTGTTTTAGCATCATTCACATCAATTTCGTTCTGCGTGGCTGATGGCAATGCCACATCACATTTAACTTCCCACGGGCGTTTGCCTTCAACGTACGTTGCATTGAATTTTTCGGCATACTCTTTTATTCTGCCTCTCTTGACATTCTTCAGCCACATGATATATTCGAGTTTTTCCCTGTCAATTCCTGCAGGGTCATAGATGTATCCGTTCGAATCGGAAACGGTAACCACTTTGGCGCCGAACTCCGTGGCTTTTTCAGTGGCATACTGTGCAACGTTCCCTGAACCTGAAACGGTGCAGGTTTTGCCTTTCAGGCTGTCGCCTCTGGTTTTCAGCATTTCCTGAGCAAAATACACCTGGCCGTAGCCGGTGGCTTCAGGTCTGATAAGACTTCCGCCCCACTCAATACCCTTGCCCGTAAGAACGCCTGTAAACTCATTTCTCAGCCTTTTGTACTGTCCGAAAAGGAAGCCGATTTCGCGTCCGCCCACGCCTATGTCGCCTGCCGGCACGTCGGTGTTGGGGCCGATATGACGGAAAAGTTCCGTCATGAAACTCTGGCAAAAACGCATTACTTCATTGTCTGATTTACCTTTGGGGTCAAAATCACTGCCCCCTTTTCCACCGCCCATAGGCAGGGTGGTAAGGCTGTTTTTGAATACCTGCTCAAAAGCCAGGAATTTCAGGATGCCAAGATTTACAGTCGGGTGAAAACGCAAACCACCCTTGTAAGGACCTATGGCGCTGTTCATTTCGATCCTGTATCCCTTGTTTACCTGGATTTCGCCTTTGTCATCCACCCAGGGAACCCTGAAAAGGATAACACGCTCGGGTTCTACCACCCTTTCAAGGATTTTTGCCGTTTTATATTTGGGATTTTCTTCAATGTGCGGAACAATTGAAGCCACCACTTCTTCCACTGCCTGGTGAAATTCAATTTCTCCCGGATTTTTAGCGATCACCTTCGCCATAAAATCTTTTACCAATTGTTCATAAGCATTGTTTGCCATAACCGTAATTACCTTTTAATTAATAATTTAATTGTGTTAAAAATTTAACAGCGACAATATTAAATAAAAAAAATAAATCCTTATGCAAAATATTGTTAATTTTTCAGCAAGCTGCGAAATAATCACACGCTTTTTTGTTTACACGGATTAACTGAATATTTTTGCATAAAATAAGCAATGTTTTTTTTACCGGGAATAGACCCGATTAAATGATTTTCGCATGGCAAAAGAATCCGAGAACATACACAGACATTACGAAGAGCTGAAAGCCCTCACGAAGGAAAGGCTGAAAGAGCTTGCCATCATTAACCAAACCACGGCCATTCTCAGGGAAGGCAAAATGCCGGAGGAAACCCTTCAAAAGCTTGCAATGATCATCCCCAACGGGTGGCAATATCCGGAATTTGCAGTAGGGCGTATCCTTTTCGATGGTGCAGGGTACAAGTCATATAACTTCAGGGTAACCGGCTGGCAACAGGTGCAGGAATTTGAAACCATCGACGGAAAATCAGGAAAGATAGAGATTTATTACCTGAAAAGTTTCCCCCATGCCGATGAAGGCCCGTTTCTGAAAGAAGAACGCGACCTGCTGATCAACCTGGCCAACCTGATCACCGGATACCTGAACAGCCTCAAAGGGAAGGCTGCCATCGGAAAAACCATGGAAAAAAAAGGTGAACCCTCCCAGGCCAGAAAAGAAACATACTCCGGAACAAGCCGGCAACTTCTGCAACAATTCCTGAACAAAAATAATTATGACCGCGACATATATCACGACCTTATGCCATTCAAGGTCAGGGAGATACTCCTGGTTGCAAACCTGTATGATGCCTACAACATCGAAAAGGAAGGCCGGTTCTCCGAGCACATGTTAGGGGAATATGCCCAGCTCAACCTGAGTTCACTGCCCCGTATAACAGGTGTGTCATCCGAAGAAGAAGCTTTCGAACAACTTGAATCAAGGCACTTCGATCTGGTGATCATGATGATGGGAGCAGATAAAAACACACCTGTTCTCCTGAGCGAAAAAATCAAAAAAGCTTTCCCGTACATACCTGTGTTCCTGTTGCTCAACAACAACAGCGATGTGTCGCATTTCGGGCAGAATGCCAAACCTTTTTCATTCGACAGGATATTTGTCTGGAACGGCGACTCAAAGGTCTTCTTTGCCATGATCAAACACGTGGAAGACCAGATCAACGTTGAAAACGACACCCGTATCGGGCTGGTGAGGGTTATATTGCTGGTTGAGGATTCGGCCATTTATTATTCGCGGTATCTTCCCATGCTCTACCAGGTGGTGCTGGAACAAACCCGAAGGATCATCGATGATGTCAGCACGGATGAGCTTTATAAAGTGCTTAAATTGAGGGCCCGACCCAAAATATTGCTTGCCACCACCTACGAACAGGCCATGGAAATCGCAAACAAATATCAGGAATATCTCCTTTGCCTGATCACCGATGTAAAATTTCCAAAAAATGCAGTTTTCACCGAGAATGCCGGCTTCAGCATTGTGGAAGAGATCAGGCAGGAACTCAAAGACCTGCCGGTGATCATACAATCGTCGAACCCTGAAAATATGAACAGGGCCTACGAGTTGAAATCGACTTTCATCAACAAAAACTCAGAAAGCCTGATTCAGGAATTCCGCAGCTTCATTACGCACTTCCTCGGTTTTGGTAATTTTATTTACCGTGACAATGCAGGCAATCAGATCGTTATTGCCAAATCGTTACGCGAGTTTGAACATAACCTGAGGACCATATCTGCTGAATCTATCCTTTACCACGCCCGTAAAAACCACTTCTCACTCTGGCTGATGGCAAGGGGCGAGATTCAGGCAGCCAAAATACTGAATCCCAAAAAAGTATGTGAGTTCAAAAACCCCGAAGAGATCAGAAACTACCTTATAAGCGTGATCCAGAAATTCAGGAACGAACAAAACACCGGTAAAGTGATCCCCTTTGAAAAATCGGCCCTTGTTGACGAAAGCAACATCGTAAGCCTGTCTGAAGGCAGCATGGGTGGAAAAGGAAGGGGCCTCGCCTTCATCAATAATCTTATCTACAATTTCGATTTTAAACCCTACCTCCAGAATATCAGGATCAGGACTCCCAAAACATCCGCTGTCGGCACCGATGAATTTGAATATTTCCTTGAAAGAAACAAACTTTACGAAGTAGTAAACGGCGACAGTACTTATGAAGACATCAAAAAAGCTTTCCTTGAAAGCAACCTGACCGACACACTGGTCAAACGGCTTAAAGAGTTAGTGAAACTGATCACCCGGCCCCTTGCCGTCAGATCTTCAGGATTGTTCGAAGATTCGTTGATGCAGCCATTCGCAGGTATATTTGAAACCTACCTGCTCCCGAACAGCCATCCGGATCCAAAGGTGAGGCTTCAGCAACTCATGGATGCCATCAAGCTGGTTTTTGCCTCTGTGTATTCAAACGTGGCTAAGGGGTATATCAATGCCATCCATTATAAAATAGAGGAGGAGAAAATGGCTGTGATCATCCAGGAAGTGGTTGGAAACCGGTATAACAATGTATTTTACCCCCACATCAGCGGTGTGGCTCAATCATACAACTATTATCCGGTGGCCCACATGAAGCCTGAAGAAGGTTTTGCGGTAATCGCCCTGGGATTGGGAAAATATGTGGTGGAAGGGGAAAAAGCCTTCAGGTTCTCTCCCAAATACCCATCCACCGACATCCTCGCCCCAAAGGATATGGTAAAAAACTCACAGGTGCACTTTTATGCCGTTGACCTGAGCAAGCATGATGTCAACCTCCTTGAAGGAGATATGGCGGGACTGACCACCCTGTCGATAGAGGATGCGGAGATGCATGGCTCCCTGAAACATTGCGCTTCCGTTTACAACCCTGACAATAACACCATCACTCCCGGACTGGATAAGCCGGGTCCCCGTGTGGTCAATTTTGCCAACATCCTCAAATACAACTACACCCCCCTTGCCCAAACCATTGAGGTGGTGCTGGATGTGGTGAAAGAAGCTTTGGGCTCTCCGGTTGAAATTGAATTCGCCATTGATCTCAACAGGGATAAAGATTATATGACCTCATTCTACCTGCTGCAGATAAAACCGCTTCTGGGAAGCGCGCAGGATTATAATGTGGACATGGAAAGCATTTCAGAAGAAGATATCATGCTCTACACCAAAAAAGGGATGGGAAACGGGCTGGTCGGCGACATCAGAGATGTGATATATGTTGACGAAAAACTCTTTGATAAATCGAAAACCGTGGAGATGGCCGTGGAAATTGACAAACTGAATGCCGAAATGGTGAAGCTGGAGAAAAAATACATCCTTATCGGGCCGGGCAGGTGGGGCACCCGTGACCGCTGGATCGGGATACCCGTTAACTGGCCGCAGATATCCAATGCAAGAATCATTGTGGAAACCAGCCTCGAAGGCTTTCCGCTGGATGCATCCTCAGGATCGCATTTCTTCCACAATGTCACATCCATGAATGTAGGGTACTTTTCTATAAACCAGGAACTTTCAGGCAACTATATCAAATGGGACATCCTCAGCAAACAAAAACTCGTTAAAAAAACAGATTTTTTCAGGCACATCGAATTTGAAGAACCGGTAAAAATCAGAATGGACGGCAAAAAAAGGATTGCGGTGATCACCCTGAAATAATCCCCGGATTCCTTTACATGTTAAATCTCGTTAGCCGGACGTTCACCTGAATTATGATTTATTCAGTTTAGCCGGTTTTCATCTTTCCGCTACAGCCTGGAAGCCTTCATTATTTTCCGTATTTTTGTGCCGACATGATTTGTTTATGAAAGAGCAGAGAAAGAGAAAACTTTTGGGTGAAAGGATATACAAGGCCTACCGGAGGATAAGGTATATCCGTTACCTGAAAAAAATAAGAAAAACGGAGTCAATACAGGCAAATCACGCCAAAGTCTCCGGGGTGTCCCCTGCCAGGGCAAAGAAAAAAAAACCGGAACCGCTTTCATACAAAATCTACACGGTATACAGAAAATTTCGTTTCCTCAGGCATAAGAGAAAATCGCGAAGGGCAGAGTTGCGCCGGAAAAATGCGGAACTCCGGCTGGCCCGGAAAAAGGAAAAAGAGCTTATCCGGCAAAACATCAGAACCAAGGAACTGGAACTCATACTGAATGAAAAAGCCGAAAAACAAAAACAACAGCTCGAAAAAAAAGAGCTCAGGAAGCGCAGAAGAAGGCTGCTCCGTTTTGTCCTTAAAAAACAACTCAGGGTGTACCTTTACAACCTCACCCATCCCCTGCAATACTACAGAAAAAGAATTGCACCGGGCCTAAGGTCGATCAGGGAAAACAAGGAAAAACGCAAAAGTTTTTTCGTCATTTTCACCAACTCAACGGTATATTTCATCCTTTCCTATCTCGTCATCAACCTCCTCGGCATGATGGTCACTGTGTGGGCCGCGTCTCAGTACAATTACAGGATGATACTGTTTTACTACAAACTCTATTTCGACATAGAAACTTCTGAATGGTTCGGGGATGCGGTACGGACACTTTACAGCGCGCAGCCGCTGACTTCCCTCTTCCTGGGGCTGGTGTTTTTAATTGTTTACAGCAATGTCAGGCGCGAAGCATACGCATGGAAACTTTTTTTCCTGTGGGGCTTCATCCATGGCCTCACCATGTTTTTCGGAGCGACCCTCATGGGAACGCTTTTAAACAAAGGCTTCGGCTATGTGCTGCTTTACATGTATTATTCCGACTCAAGCAAGCTGATTTTCGCCCTCACTGCCATTTTCGCCCTGGTTTCGGTTGGCACATTTTCAGTTAAATCGATCATGCTTTCAGCCAACCTCTATTTCAGGGAACTCAACAGGGAAAACAAAAGCTTTTTCATGATCAGCCAGTTTTTTCTTCCGGTCCTTGCGGGCACAGCCTTGCTGGCGTTGCTGAAATTCCCCGACAACCTGTATTACACCACCATGGATTACGTGTATTTTGAGATACTTAAGCTGGCCTCCATTGTGATCGTAGCCCTGCCTGTTTTGTTGAGTTACAGGACTTACCTCGACCTGTTCTTTGAGGACACCCACAAACCATTGCATCTTCAATGGAAAGTGCTGATCGTCCTGGGGATCATTGCACTTTTGATGCGTACCGGCCTGAGCGGCGGCCTGCGCATCGGCTAATCTATAACATCCTGATCATCTTGTTGGTATAATAATCCACAGGGGCGTAATCATCCGTCAGCGCCGGGATATCCATCGGAATTTCGTGTGTGATAATATGCTGCAGGTAAGATTCGTATTCAGGATCACTGCTGCTCAATACCGCCTGATCATACGATTTCAGGGCTACCAGCATAAAATTCTGCAAAAGCTGGCTGTCGCCGGGATCCTTTACAGCAAACAAATAAACCTGGCCAAACACCTGTTTGTAGGTAGCAACGGCTGCCCTCAGAAAGTGATTGTTGTCCACATCAAAAGTGGAAATGATGTTGGCGAACAAAACCCCTTTTTCCGTGAGCATGGCATGCATTTTCTCCACGGCCTCCAGTGTGGTGAGCTGGTATGGCACCGTCAGCAGCGATTTATAGGCATCAAGAAAGATGACATCATAGGAGCTCTCCGTCCTGTTGATGTACGTACGGCCGTCTTCGTGGAATATCTTGAGTGCAGGATGCTCCTTGAGACCGAAATACTCAGCGGCAAACCGCGTGAGTGCTGGGTCAATCTCCACCACATCGAGGGTTGCGTCCGGAAACCTTTGCAGATAATCCTTAGGAAATGCATAGCCCGATCCCCCGATCATCAGCGAATGGCGGAAGCCCGGATAAAAATGCCCTGCCAGCCGGTAATACTTCAGGACCTCGAATACCAGCCCCTCCCCGTCAAGGTACATGGCGGAGCTGGTTTCATTATTCACTTTCAGCACCCTGACCTTCCTTCCTGTTTCGGGTTCTTTGGTGTCATAAATAAGTACGCGGTTATACAAAGTGTCGGCATCAACATAATCCTTTGTGTGGACTGCCTTTTTAAGAAAAACCACCAGCGCAGCCACCGAAAGCAGCGTTAAACCTGACAGAAGAATATAGGAACGGGAAACAATCAGTGAGGTGGCGGAAAAAACAAGCAGTATCAGAGCGCTCACATAGATCATGATTTCGAATCCTGCTGCAGGAATGAACAAAAAGCCGGAAATAAAAGTGCCTGCAATGCTTCCTGCTGTAGACAGGGCGTAAAGATTCCCGACTGCCTTGCCGCTGCTGCTTACATGGGATATTTTCAGCCTGGCGGCCATCGGAAGCACCATCCCCATGAAAACATTGGCAGGGCCAAAAAGAAGAACACAGGAAACCACCGACATCCACCTGAAATCAATCATCATCCTGCTGATGCGCGCAAGGGCCTTTTCTCCCCCGAAAGCGGTCAGAAAAATAAAAAAAGCCGCCCCTGCAAGCACCCAGGCAAGATGCTTCATCGTACTTTTTTTTAACGAAATACGCCCGCCTAACCAGTAACCCAGGCTGAGGCAACCCATCACAATGCCAATGAGGCTGCTCCAGACAAAAACGGAGGTTCCTAAAAAAGGACCCAGTAACCGCACCCCCGACAATTCAAAGGTCATCACAATATAACCTGTGACGAAAACCAGTATCCATGGGAAATAATTATCCTTTTGCATATTTTTTTTGCAGCCTGTTTACTCTTTTATGATCTTCAAAACAATGGTTTCCCCACCTGCCGAAGACAAAGTAAGCAGATAGATACCCCCCGACAGCCGGCCCACCGGTATTATCTTCCCGCCTTCACCGGAATATAGTTCCGGCGGGCATTCAAGCGCCACCCTGCCCGCCATGTCGTACATCTTCAGGCTGTATGTTTCGGGTTTCTCTTTGTTATATTCCAGAATGATGAAGCCGGCTGCAGGCAAAGGTCCTGCAGTAAAAACATTTTCCTCCGGATTATGAGGTATCCCGTTGTTCCCGGGGGCCAGCGCCACATCCAGCGTCTGAACCTGGCCGTTTACCACCTGAACGCCGTGAAACGTCCTGGTTTTGTAACCCGGCGATGAAAAACTCACTGTATATACCCCTCCCATGATCGGGCGGCAATAAAATCCTGAAGATGGATCAGAAAACACCTGTGAGCTGTCAAAATCATGACCTGCTATCGAAACCATTGCCTTTAAAGGGTTTCCGCCGGCCGAGTCGGTGACGGTCCCCCGAAGGCCGAAAGTTGCCTGCCGCATATAATTCAACAGCGATCTGTAGTTGTATTCCCAATAATCAGGAAGAGTAACGGCCGGAGGGATGAAAATGCTGCTGATCTCCAGGGTGAATTCGCGGCAATGGCTGAAGTAGTTCATATAATCCTGCCTTCCCCCGCTGATGGTATACCAGTCGTAACCGTTGGTGATTCCGTTGTCCAGATCATCCAGATAACCGGGAGGGCCGTATAGATGTACCGTATCGGCATATTGCCTGCATACATACTGCCACCAGTCATCGTCGGGATGCCTTTTAAACCATGTATCCCATGGATAATTACATACTTCGGCGCCGCCATGCAGATTGGCAGCCATGGTGAACATTACACTGTCGGCAAGGGCCATAAATTCCAGGGTCTCCTTCTGCCAGTCGTTGCCATCGGGATGCGGGCCGTCCTCAGGATCGGGGTAGTTTCTGTTCAGATCCACGTTGCCGGCATTGAACCGCGTTGCTCCCGCCACCGTATGGTTTCCTGAAGCATAAGTTCCGTCAGGATTTGCCAGCGGATTGATCCATATTTCAAGATGTTCAACCAACCCGCTCACCAAGGGATCGGAACCATAATTGTCCAAAAGATAATCAATGAGACGCAACATCAGCACATACCCTGTAAGCTCATTCCCGTGGATTGAAGAAGTGTAAAGAAACAGGGGTTCCTTTTCAGAGGTTCCCACATTGTCGGATATCTTCGCAAAAAGAAGGGAACGTCCTTCCAGGCTTTCCCCGATGCTGAACACCTTGCATATACCGGGGTGTTGATCCTCAAACTGTTGCATGATATCGAGATAGGCTTCGTAGGTGGGATAAAAGTCCCAGTCGTTTGTATTCCTTACATCCACTTCATCCCTCATCTCCGGGGATAATCCTCCGGATGGATGCCTGTACACAGTGAATTCAAGTCCGGTTGAAAGAAAATAATCAAACCCCTTTCTGCCGGCGAAGGCAAATAACTCACTCCCCTCCTGTCTTCGTGTCAGGGAAATATGATCAGAGAGAGATTCCATGCTTATTTTTTTCGCAGGGACAAAACTGAAATATACCTCGCCGTACTGGTTAAGGGAATGTTCTGCAATTTGAATCCGGAGATTTTCTTCCCCGTCAAAAAAGCCGGGCCTCTGACTCATCAGCCCCGCCGGGCAGGCAAAAAACAAAACAAACATCAAAATCACACCGCCGTGTCGTTTCGCAGCCTGCCGGAATTGTTCTGTTCGCATGTCCTTCATGTTTCAGGGAGTTTCCGGCAAAGTTAACTATTTTATCACGGTTAGTTTCCGGATGAAGAGGTTTTCTTTGGTCAGAATATGTAAGATGTACAATCCGTTTTGGAGCCCGGAGGTGGAAATCTGAAGGTCATATCCTGAAACATTTTCAGCGAGGGCGACTTTGCCTGCAGTGTTATAAAACTCCACCTGTTCGATGAAAACCGGAGAGAGTATCCTTACTCCATCTGAAACCGGGTTCGGGAAAACAATGATGCCTCCCGAAATCATCTCCGTAACCGAAACGACCTCCGTAACAGTGATGTAACCGGCAATGGTTTCAGTATCCGATCCGTAGGAATTGCTTACGGTAAGGGTCACATCATACACTCCGGGAGTTTCATAAACAATCACAGGATTTTGCAATGAAGAAAAAGCAGGTGTTCCCCCCTCAAACTCCCATTGCCAGCTTTCAGGGTCAAATTGTGAGATATCCGTAAAAGCAACCTGTCCGCCCTCTTCAAGTGTGGTGATGTCGGCAGTGAAGCCGGCCAGGGGCGCCTGACCTGAGACCTGGCAGGAGATAACGGCTTTCCATCCCGGTTCTGTGGCCGCATAATCGGAATGAAACCGGAAAGTCAATGCACCGGAGGCCCCTGTTGCAAGCGCTGTGCCGGGCGTATCGGTTCCGCAATAGGTTCCAATGAGCGGAGAAGCGGTGTTCTCTCCATCATAGATTTTCAGCCAGTCGTAATTGCAATTGGCATGATACTCCACCTGGAAGGTGATGAATTCGCAGCGCATCATGGCTCCGGGCAATGCCGGCACGAAAGTCATCGTGTAATCCTCATCATCTCCGTAGTTGCCGGCGCTTCCCCCCGAATCAAAAAAAGTGCCTTCGCAGGCAGTTATTGTGGTGTTCTGCATCAGGTATTCGGTGCTGACTACAATGTATCCGTTTTTGGTCACAGTGTGGTTGTTTGTCCCGTCACTGACAGTGAGAGAAACATCAAACTGCCCCTGCTCAGCATATATTATCCCTGCAGGGTTTTGTTCTGTTGAAGAAGATGGGGTCCCCCCCTCAAATGTCCAGTTCCATGAAACAGGATTTCCCCATGTCATATCCGTATAGTTGATGGCCGTACCCACATTGATGTGGGTTTGATCTGCGTAAAAATCGGCAATCAGTACCCCGGGCGTCAGTTCAACATCCAAAGCCGTGGTTTGCCGGTTTACCACAGAAACATTTTCAATTGTTTTTGCAAAATAACCGGGCGCTTTAAAAGTCAGGTCATACTGCCCCCCGAAGAGCAGGCGGTGGTAATCACCATGAGGCAGGTTGGAATACACCCACGAACTGTCGGTGTCGAACCCTTCGATGTAAATTTCAGCTTTCAGTGGCAGGCCTGTCAAAGAATCGGTAACGGCGCCGTGTATACCAAACGTCGATTGTTCCATATAATTCAGCAGCGACCTGTAATTGTATTCCCAGAAATTCTCGAGCTGGTTTGCGGGAGGAAGCTTTGTTTCTGACATCTCTAAAGTAAATTCGCGGCATTGGTGGAAGTAATTCATATAATCCTGCCTTCCCCCGTTCATGGTGTACCAGGCATATCCATTGGTAACGCCGGTGCCAAGATCGTCGAAATAACCAGGGGGACCGTAATGCTGCGCCGTATCGGCATATTCATAACACACATAAACCCACCAGTCATTATCCGCTGCCAGGATGGGCCAGGTATCCCAGGGGTAGTTACACAATTCAGCCCCGCCGTGCATATTGCTTGATGCCGTGAAATGGTTATTTTCAGCAAGCTGCATAAAGACCAGGGTTTCCTTCTGCCATGGATTTCCGTCAGGATGGGGGCCGTCTTCCGGATCAGGGAAATTCCTGTTGAGGTCAATCCCGTTTGCATTGTAACGTGTTGCACCGTACACCGTGTTGTTTCCGCCTGCATAAGTGCCGTCGGGGTTGGCAAGCGGGTTGATCCAAATGTCAATATTGTTTACCATAGCTGTGATGCGGGGATCGCTGCCGTAGGACGAAAGCAGGTGATCGATCAGGTGAAGGCTGAGGATGTAGCCAACCGTTTCGTCGCCATGCATGGTGGCAGTGTACAGAAACTGAGGCTCGCCCTCTTCTGTTCCCGGATTGTCGGAAATCCGTGCCATCATAATTTCACGCCCTTCTTCCGACTGCCCGATGCTGAACACCTGGCACAGGTCGGGGTGGTCCATGGCAAACTGCTCCATGATGTCGAGATAAGCCGGATAGGAAGGATAAAAATCCCACGCCTGCAGGCCCTTTATCTCCACCTTTTCCCGCATCTCCGGCACATGGTTTTTACCGGGATGTACCAGCAAATTCCATGAATATCCAAGCGTGAGAAAGACTTCAAATTGTTCCCTGCCGGCATACACAAAAGCAATATTTTCCTTTACGTTGTCCACCGACACAACTTTTGAAAGAATATCCACATCTTTCCCGGATTGAATTTCAACGCTTAAATACACCTCCCGGGTATCACCCGCACAAACACTTTCCGGCACTTCCTGAAAAGGCTGTTGTGTAAAGCCTTGCACCTGCATCAATATCCAGATCATACAAAGGGAAAAAAGAACTCTCATCATTAACTTTTTATTAACAATTACGATCCATTTATAAAAAAACATCTTTTGGTTATCAGACAAACAAATCATTATGGCAGTTGTCAGGTGAGAAAGATTCTCAGGGGCAGGATCATCAGGCAGTCTCTTGTTTGCCTGTTTTTGGGTTCAGGATCAGCAGGTAATGAAAAATATTCTCGATCGCTTTCTCAAGATCCAGCTTTTCTGAGGGTTGGATGGCAATGTCGTAATACCCCTGTTCATTGCTTTCGGTAATGCCAATTTTTATTTTTGCCTGACTCAGGGAAATGAGGTAGTCCAGGGCAAAAATACTATCCTGACTCAGATTGATTAGCAGATCAAACGGTATCTGAATGTATTTTTTCAGGAAGTCGGTATTCGGAATTTCCCAGAAGTTTAAATCACGGAAATTAAAACAGTACCCTGATTTGCTCGCGATACAATAGTCGGGAAGATCTTTGCCCCTGAAAAACCCAACCATTATAATATCTTTTCCTTTGGATGAAAGGTATTGATTGAGGTCCTGGATCATCCTGAGTTCTTCTTTTGTCCTGATTTCAAAGAGGATGCCCATCTTCTTCACACTATCGAAGGGCATCAGATTACGTTCCCGGTTCACCCTTCGGGCCTTTATTTTCATTATCTGTTCGGCAATTCTGCGGCGCAGACCGTGCCGTTTTTCAGGATAACCCGCTTTTATTACTTCTGTCATGGGGATGATCAGGGGTTTTTCTGATAAAAAGCAACAATTTTACCAATGTACATCCTGTGATAATCGGATTCAGGATAATTCCTTCGGATAAGACTGTCAAGGAACATATCCGGGTCGATATCGCTGAAGTATATCTTTTTACACTCCATGGCAAGTTTAGCCTGCTCATAAATTACGTTGCCCCTGGAAGTGATATAAGGCTTAAGACCGGTTTCTTTGATCTTGTCAAAGTCACGGCCTGACTTCGTTCCACAGAAAGTGAGGATGTCCCTGTATTTCCTGTCAAAAAAACTGAGGGTAAAAAAGGGATTGGAGTCAACAAAACTGTATGTGTATCGCTGAGGCCGAATAAAAATATAAGCCACAGGCGCATTCCAAAGGTACCCGAAACCTCCCCAGCTTGCTGTCATACAGTTGGACGACCCGTTGGCGCCTGCAGTGATGAGCATCCACTGTTTAGCGACCAGGTCAATAAAGTTTTCACTGACAGATGAGTAGGAAATCTCTTTAAACATAACTTTCGCTTTCATTATTCCCGACTTCAAAAATAATACTATTTATAAAAAAGCTTCGCATTTTTTATTAAGAAGCAGTATAACTCTTTTGATTATAGTGAAAAAAATGAGTTACTTTGGAAATCTTTTTTAAAGGCAGTAAAAAATGAGAAAACGGGTTCCGGGATTTTTTGGACTGAGGATTTATGCCTTCTCCGCCGTTCTGTATTACTTCCTTGTGATGCCTTTTTTACTGATTCTCACGATAAAATATTCCCCGAAGCTTCGTGAGTTGGGAGAATTCAGATCCGATAACGGCACAAGTATTTCCATCAGACTGGGGAATTCACCCGGAGGCACAAACGTCAGGGTACGTCCCGTCACCGACAGCCTCGGAATGCCCACCGACAGCCTTTATCCGGCCGGCATTTCAGATTCACTTCCCGTCATTGATACAATAAAAGGAAAGGAACCCACCCCCCCGAAGCCTGCCATCACAAATACCGAAAGCCAGATAGGCAAAGCCTTCAGCCTGTTGTTCAACCTTCTGATCATAAGCTTTGTATTCGGGTTTGTATTTAACCTTCCCTTTAAAAGATATTTTTATAAAAAAAGAAAAAGGAAAGAAATCACCGAAAAGCTGCACAGGTTCTGCAGGAAGTATCTTCTGCATGTCCCCCTGATCAATGCCGGCATACTTTCCCTTGCTTTCGGCATTACGCACGGGTACATGTTGTATGTACTCAATTTGGGAAATGGGTTTGGCGACGGGCTTGAAAAAACGCTGTACGTTCAGTTCTTCTGGGTGTCGCTGCTCTCCTCGCTCCTTTCAGTAATGTTCGTGTTTTTTTGGGAGAAGCACAGGGTGCATATCCGGTACATTGAACACCTGTATGACGAAAACGAACTCCAAAGCAGGATTTTCGGAAAAAAAACAGGTAAAATCAGGAACGGGCTGCTCATCTCCAGCGCGATGACCACCCTCCTGCCCCTTACCATCGTGATGCTGTACCTCTTTTTAAGCGTAACCTATCTTTCGGAGCTGCCCGACCTGAACTTCAGCGATGAACAGAAAAAAATACTTTTGGGCGATTACCTGATTTTTTCCGATGGCTCTCTCAACACCAAATTCGAGAGTATTCCGGGCTGGCTTTTCTATTTCAATGTGGTGAACAGCCTGTTGATGATCATCGGAATATACAGCGGCATTATGGTGGCCTTCCTTTACATCGTGTTTTTCGTGAAGTGGACCACCCAGGACATTGTAATTCCGGTGAGCGAGTTATTGGAGAACATCAAAAACACCGGGGCAGGCGAGATCAACAATTTCAGCATTGTCAGGACCAACGACGAGATCGGAGAACTCACGGAAGGGTATAATGAAATGACCCGGAGGATCAGGGATTACGTGAGCAACATATCCCAAATGACAGAGGCATACAGCCGCTTTGTACCCCGGCAGTTTCTCGATTTTTTAGGAAAAAATGCTTTTACCGACATCAAATTGGGAGACCAGGTACAAAAAGAAATGACCGTACTTTTCACTGACATCAGGTCATTCACCGAAATATCAGAACACATGACCCCCAAGGAAAATTTCGATTTCATCAATTATTACCTGGGATACATGGAACCGGTGATCAGGAATAACAACGGCTTCATCGATAAATACATCGGCGATTCCATTATGGCGCTGTTTGGGGAATATGCCGAAGATGCCATCAATGCAGCCATTGAAATGCGTATCAAGCTATCGCAGTTCAACCAGGTGATGTCGCAGTTTGGCAAGCCGACCATCAACAGCGGCATCGGCATACATACCGGTTCACTCATGCTCGGTGTAGTGGGGGGGGAAGGTAGAATGGACGGCACTGTCATTTCCGATGCCGTTAATCTTGCCAACCGTCTTGAAGGGCTGACCAAACTTTACGGAAGCTCCATCATCATCAGCCAGGATACACTGATACGGCTTAATAACCCTGGGCTTTACAATTACAGATTCCTCGACCTGGCCCGAGTTAAGGGGAAAAAGAAATCGGTGTATATCTTCGAGATCCTTGACGGTGAACCCGATGATATCAGGCATTTGAAAATGATCACCAAAGATCTTTTTGCGCAAGGCATTAATCACTATAACTCCAAAGAATTCGCCAGGGCCATGCAGCTATTCGAAGAGGTTTATAAAACAAACAACCAGGATTTGGCCGCCAGACTTTATATTGAAAGATGTTCAGACTTTATTAAATTTGGTGTCCCTGAAGACTGGGACGGAATTGACACCTACAAAGATTACGGAACCCGGAAAACAGATTGATTCAGGGTAAAACAAATGACAATGGATTTTGAAAGCGTAAACAATTATCTCATCCGCAGGCTAAAAAACGAACTCAGCCGGCATCTGACATACCACTCGGTGGAACACACGCTGGATGTCATACAATCGTGCCAGTTGCTGGCCGGCCACGAAGGGGTGAACGGCCCCGATCTCATTCTGATCAAAACCGCCGCCCTTTTCCATGATGCCGGATTTATCAGGAAGTACGACGGTCATGAAGATGTGTCGATTGAGCTGGCGGCAGAAATCCTGCCGCATTATGACTACAGCGAAAAGGAAATTGAAATGGTGGCTTCCATGATCATTGCCACCCGGATACCCCAGCAACCGGCCTCCCTTTCTGAAAAAATACTTGCCGATGCCGACCTGGATTATCTTGGAAGGGACGATCTTTTTGTCATCAGCCAGCGGCTGCATTATGAATTGAAGAAAATCAACCGGATGTCATCCCTGAGGCAGTGGCACGAATTACAGCTCAGCTTCCTTAAAAATCACTCTTACTTCACACGCTCAGCGCACCGGCTCAGGGACGTACAAAAACAGGAAAACATAAGGGAACTGGAAGATCTGCTTTTCTGCAAATGATAATTTTTAATTTTTGAAAAATAATTATTTATCTTTGTCCTTCAATTAATTCATCCAAAAAGTAAGAATATGGATTCAAAAATGAACAACATCATTTTAGTTCCGACTGATTTCTCGGAAGTTTGCAAAAATGCTATGAACCAGGCTGTTGAAGCTGCAAAATTCCTGAAATATAAAGTTACCCTGTTGCATGTCATTGACAAGAACACCAAAGCTCAGCTAAAAAAAGAAGGCGGGGATGTGGATTCCGTCAGGGCACATCTGCAACAAATGGCCGGTGAGATCACTTCCGCCCATGGGATAGAGGTTGACACCATGTCTAAAGAAGGGGATATTTTTACCACCATCGGGGAAGTAGCCGGAGAAATTGGCGCCAGGCTGATGTATCTGGGCACCCACGGCAAAGCCGGCCTTCAGAAACTCACAGGAAGTTTCGCCATCAAAGTGGTAACCAGTTCGCCGGTGCCTGTTGTTGTGGTGCAGAAAAGACCTCTTGCCGGAGGCTTCAGGAAAATCATCCTTCCCATCACCAGCGATGCCGGCCCATGGGAAAAAACCATGTGGGCAGCTTTCATTGCCCGTAATTTTAAAGCCACCATCCATATTTACAGGCTGGAAGGCGCAGGACTGGATGAAACCGTAAAAATCATCACCGGCCTCTTTGATAAAGAGGGCATATCCTACCTGATTAAAAATGCCGACACCGGCAGTTTCTCAAAGCAGGTGATCGAGTACTCCGCCTCAGTGAATGCCGATATGATCATGATCATGACCAACCCGGACAAAAGTTTCACCAAATTCATCCTTGGCAGCTATGATGAGGAAATGATCTTCAATGCAGCTCAAATTCCGGTGATGTGTATCAACCCGCGAAAACAAAACTGGGAAAAGATATTTGATCATTGATTCACAGACTACTTTTCGATCCTGAACTCAAACTTTTTCCTGAGCCTGTGCCGGAACCGGTACAAGATCAGATAATAAAGGAGTAGTGTGCCCAGCGCTATCAGGGCGGAAAGGCCTTCCATCCGGGTGATGGCATGAGTGACAATAAGAGCGGCCAACAGCAGGCAAAACGGAACAATATAACCCAACAGCACGGCATGCAGTCCCAGCCTGTTCTCCATAATGACCCTCACCTTCTCACCGGGTTTACATTCAAAATCATCCTTTTCCCTTGACACCTCGATAATTTTATCGGCCACCTCATTCAAATGGCACGCCCCTCTTGCATGACAGCCGGCGCAGGCGGAAGCGCTTGTGATCAGAACATAATGATTTTGCCGGTCCGATCGCTGGATGGTACCGGTATGACTTATTTCTTCGGGGCGGCAATTGCCGGTTTCATTCATCTCGGATGATTTCAGGGGTTTGACAAAGCCACGGGAATGATCTTGCCGTTGAAAAACCGGGTTCCGGTCAAGGCAAATTCCCGGATGAACAATCCCATCTCTTCGGGCATAACAGGCGCCCTGTAACCCGGGAAGGCCTGTGAGAGCATTTCTGTCTGAACCGCTCCTATGGCAAGGCAGTTCACAGATATCTTTCTTTCTTTGAACTCTTCGGCAAGACACTCGGTCAAAACTGCCAGCGCCCCTTTGGAAGCGCTGTAAAGGGAAAGCCCCGGGAATTTGGCGCTTCCCTGAAACCCGCCCATGCTTCCGATATTAACGATATGCGACCCTTCACCAAAAAAAGGCATCAACGCACGGATAAGCATAAAAGCGCTTTTCACATTGGCCCCGAACATATAGTCAAAATCTTTGTCGGTAAGCTTCTCAAACGGTTTATTTACAAGTCCTCCTGCGTTGTTGACCAGTATGTCCACCAACCCGCCGTGCAGGGCAATGGCTGCTTTCAGAGAGGTGAAATCGCCCAGTGTCAGATCCATGGCAAGCGGCACAATGGTTCCGGCATTGCCGGGCATTTCCCCGGCCAGACGGTTCAGTGCATGCTGATCCCTCGATATGGCAAAAACGGTGTTCCCTGTCTGAAGGGCAAATCCTTTGGCAGTCTCCCTTCCGATTCCCCTGCCGGCGCCAGTGACTACAACATTCATACAAAAATATTTCTGATGCAAAAATAAGCAATCCTGAATTTTGGCACGATATTGTTTTATCCTTTCATAAAATTTACTACATTTGTGATTTTAAAATTCAGTACATTGTTTATCAGAACATTCATAATCATCGTATCGGTTTGGTTTTTCACACCATGCATAGCGCAAACGGAAGACCTGTCCGGGGATATCCTGAAAGCGCTCTCCAAAGGGAATGCCTCTTTGTTGGCCGCCGGCTTCAATGCCACCATCGGCCTTGAGATGCCCGGCAACGAAGGCACATTCAGCAAATCCCAGGCAGAAGGGATCATGGGTGATTTTTTCAGAAAAAACCCACCCCTTTCAGCGGAGTTCATACACGAGGGATCCTCAGAAGGCGGTTCACAGTACCTTATTGGTAATTATATCTCTTCAGGGCAAAAATTCAGGTTTTATATCTTACTTAAAAACATCTCAGGGAAGCATCTGATTCACCAGATCCAGTTTGAAAAAGATTGATATGCCCCAGTCCGAAGCTTTATCGCAGAAAGAGATCATCAGATTGGCCATGCTTGAAGACCTTGGCAGCGGCGATCACACATCCCTCGCAACCATCAGCAAAGAAAAAACCTCTTCTGCACAACTACTCATCAAGGAAAACTGCATATTGGCGGGAACAGGACTTGCCAGGGAAGTGTTTTATTTTTTCGACCCGGAACTGACCTTCATTCCCATCCTGAACGACGGCAACCGGGCCGGGAAGGGTGATGTCGCTTTCACCGTTTCGGGAAGCGCCCTTTCCATATTAAGCTGTGAAAGAACCGTACTCAACTTTATGCAAAGACTTTCCGGCATAGCCACGTACACCGGAAAACTTGCCGGAAAAATTTCCGGGTATAAGTCAGTTATTCTCGACACACGTAAAACCACACCCCTGCTCAGGGCGCTGGAAAAATATGCCGTCAGGACCGGTGGCGCCGGTAACCACCGGATGGGCTTGTATGATATGATCATGATCAAAGACAACCACGTCGATTTCTGCGGCGGGATAGAAAACGCCATTGAAAAAACGGAAAAATACCTGAAGGAAAAAGGGCTTGATCTTAAAATTGAAATCGAGGTGAGGAATTTCAGTGAACTTGAAAGAGTATTAGCCACCGGAAAGGTTAACCGCATCATGCTGGACAATTTCACTCCCGGCGCCATAAAAAAAGCCCTGGCCAGGATTGGCGGGAAATACGAAACAGAAACCTCCGGGGGCATCACGGAAGAAAATATTGAGCAGTATGCCGCCACCGGTGTAGACTATATCTCTATCGGCGCCCTCACCCACCACATCAAAAGCATTGATATGAGTCTGAAAGCCATACCCTGTTGAAATGAAGGAAAAGATATCCAATATCCTCAGGCGAATAACAAACTGGACGGTGGTCAGAAACATAGTCCTTTGGTCGCGCAAAATCATTATACCTGGATTTGGCAGGATGCCCCTCTACGACGTCACCGCTTTTTTCATCAAAGGAATCAGTAAGGGATCGATCACCTCGCGCGCATCTTCCATTGCATTCAACTTCTTCCTGGCTATTTTTCCGATGATCATCGTTTTTTTCACAATGATCCCCTTTATCCCGATTGCAGGGTTCCAGGAAACCCTGCTGGAGATAATCCAAAGCGTTATCCCCGATGGCACAGAAATTTTCATCATGGACACCATCATCGATATCGTCGAAAGGCCGCGGGGAGGATTGCTTTCGATCACATTCATCCTGGCATTGTTCTTTGCCACCAACGGATTCGACAGCATCATCGAAAGTTTTAACAGCACCTATCACACTTTTGAATCCAGGTCGTGGATCAGGCAGAAACTTATTTCCACCCTTCTTTTCATGATCATCAGCTTTATCCTTATCCTGGCCATCACCTTAATAACCACCGGATCAGCCATTTTAGGTTTTCTGCTTGAAAAAGAGATTTTAGGCAACACTATTTCTTACTATCTTCTTGAATCCTCCAGGTGGCTCATCACCGTTGCCATCTGTTTCTTTTCCATCAGTTTCATCTATTACCTGGGCCCCACACGAAAGAGCGAATTCCGTTTCATTTCCGCCGGCTCAACCCTGGCAACCGTATTATCGCTAGGGGCATCCATCGGTTTCAACTACTATGTGCAGAATTTTTCAAGCTATAACGCATTGTATGGCTCCATAGGCACTTTGCTGATCATCCTTATCTGGATCTATTTCAATGCCCTGATACTTCTGGTCGGGTTTGAGCTGAACGCAAGCATTCACAGCGCCAGGCAAAATTCAGACAAATCAAAGCGCATTCAAAGGCAAAAAAAGGCATCCCATGCTCATGATACCGGTTAATAAATTGTGTGTAAATAAATTATGTTTATTATTTAGAATTGATTTAAATTGATTATACTTGCAAAAAATTAATACCGGCAGTAATTTCAGGCAACCATCGGGTTACAAATATTGTCAATAAAAGATAAGTTGAACATTTTCTCTAGGCTGACGTTTAAAAAAAGATATTTCCACGTGTTATGGATAAATTTTACAATTTCGGAAAACTGGTAATACCTGCCTCCGTTTTACTGTTTTCCATGCTTCTCTCTTCAGCCTCATTCGGGCAGATTATCTGCAATACGGGCGCTTCTCCGGAAGATATGGTTGAAAACATAGTGGGCGAAGGCATCGTTTACAGCAATGTAGTGTACACGGGCGCCAACATTGCCAGGGGAATTTTCGGCAACGGGGGCACTACCAATATTGGTCTGAACAGCGGAATCTTCCTGACCTCAGGAAGCGCAAGCAACATCCCCGGGCCCAACACTTCAGGCTCTGCCACGGCCAACAACGGCATGGCCGGCGACCCGCAACTCACCGCCTTAGCCAGTCAGCAAACCTACGACGCATCCGTCCTGGAATTTGATTTTATCCCCGAATCAGACACCCTCCGCTTCAGATATGTATTCGGATCAGAAGAATATCCCGAATGGGTGCTTAACCTTTTCAATGATGTTTTCGGATATTTTGTCACAGGGCCTAACCCTGAAGGAGGGCTCTATGTGAATAAAAATGTCGCCCTGGTTCCCGGAACGCAGCTTCCTGTCGCCATCGCCACGATCAACAATGTAATTCCCTCATACCCCGAATATTATGTCGACAATACGGGCGGCATATCCATACAATACGACGGATTTACGGTGGTACTCACCGCCTGGCTGCTTGTTGTACCCTGTGAAGAATACCATATTAAGATGGCCGTTGGCGATGCGGGCGATCACATTTACGATTCAGGCGTTTTTATCGAAGAAAACAGTTTTACCAGCCCCAAAATTGAAGTCACCACCGAACTCATTCCATCCGGTGTAGGCAACTACATGGTGGAAGGCTGCGTTGAAGCCGACATCACTTTTAAAATACCCGCCTCCGGCTGGGCCCCCTATACGGTACATTATGAGATATTCGGCACAGCCACCAATGGCGTGGATTATGAAGAACTGGTAGACAGCGTTTACATTCCCGCCGGCACCGACACGGCTTCCATCCATGTTGTCCCTTATTATGACGGCATACCCGAAGGGGATGAAACCATTGTACTGGTCATCGAGAACACTTTGGGCTGCACCACAAAATATGATACAGTGGAGATCATCATCCTCGATTATACCGACATGATGACAGCCACCAGCGGAAACACTCAGATATGTGAAGGACAGGAAGTTACAATATGGGCCACAGCCATTCAGGGCATTCCGCCTTATTTTTACGACTGGCTGGGGACCGGCCTTACAGAGGACAGCATCACCGTCAGCCCGCCCTCTACCACGATGTATTATGTTGAAATTACTGACATGTGCGGAGGCATCGCCACCGACTCTATTGAAGTCGTTGTGCATCCGGCGCCCACCACCTTTCTTGGCCCCGACACCACCATGTGCTACGGCGACGAGCTGATATTGCACGCCGGCGGCGGATATTTAGGGTATGAATGGCAAAACGGTTCGCAGGATTCTACTTTCAAAGTCACACAACCGGGTACTTATTGGGTGCATATACAGTCCACCGGAGGTTGCACAGGAGGCGACACCATTGTGGTTAACTTCTTTCCTCCCATTCAGCTGGACATCGGAAACGGAAGCAACCTGATCAACATTTGCGAAGGCGACACCGCTTTGCTCAATGCAGGAAGCGGCTTTGTTTCTTACCTCTGGCAGGATTTCAGTTCCGACACCGCGTACCTTGCCACCACGCAGGGTTGGTATTGGGTGAATGTGGAAGATATTTACGGATGCGATGCCACTGACTCAGTGTATGTGCAGGTGGATGCGCAGCCTTTTGTGTATCTAGGCAACGACACAGTCATCTGCTCGGGAAATCAGCTTACGCTGGATGCCGGGGCCGGATTTCTGTCATACGTCTGGCAGGGGACCATACAGGGTTCACAGTTTTATACGGTATCACAACCCGGCAACTATTGTGTTGAAGTGACCAACAATTGCGGCGAAACTTCCGACTGCATCCAGATAGGGTTCTATCCTGAACCGGTGGTCACCCTGGGCAATGACACCACAATATGCGCAGGCACCTCGCTGACACTCAATGCAGGTTCAGGATTCGTTAACTATAACTGGATGGATGGATGGAGCCTGCAGTATTACGATGTTGCCTCCTCCGGGCTCTATGCAGTGGAAGTAACCGATGTTTATGGATGCAGTGGCAGCGATGAAATATCTGTTGCCGTTTCAAATCCTCAGGTGAACCTCGGCCCTGACACTCTTTTCTGTGAAGGAGAAACAGTGCTCTTAGATGCCGGATCAGGCTTTCTGACTTATATCTGGCAGGATGGCTCCTCATCCCAGACCTTTACCGTGGACACAGGAGGTTATTATTCTGTTACGGTAATCGACCAATACACATGCCAGGCAGGCAGTGACATCACCCTGGAATACTTCCTTCAGCCCAAAGCCGCTCTTGAAGATTATGCTGAACTATGCAACGGAGACACACTTACACTTTCAGGGCCTGAGGGTGATTACACTTACTATTGGAACGGGGTTTCAGGCCCCTCATGGTATAAAGTGTCTGCCAGCGGAGTCTACATCCTCGATGTTGAAAATGTATGCGGCGTCGCTACAGATCAGATCGAAGTGGATGTTTTCCCCATTCCTGAAGTGTTCCTGGGCGAGGATGACATAAGATATCCCGGAGAACCCTACCAGATCGATGCCGGCCAGGGATTCACGGAATATACATGGCACGACGGGTCTTTCGACAGGTATTTCACCATCACCGATGAGAACCATACCGAAGATAATTATTATTTTGTGGAAGTGTATGACGGCCACTGCAAAAACAGTGACACCATCTTCATCGAAGAATTTAAAATTGAGATACCCAATATTTTCACACCCAACGGCGATGGAAAAAATGATGAGTTCCAGCCCAAAGAGCTTTCAGGTATCGAAGATTTCAAAATTGTGATTTTCAACAGATGGGGCGCCGTTGTTCATGAGATGACCAGTATGAACGACCCCTGGGATGGAAAATCAAACGGGATCGAATGTTCCAACGGTGTCTATTTCTGGGTGTTCGAATGTACTTTCGGCGCTCAAAACCTTAAAAAAAACCTGAAAGGAAGTGTTACTCTATTAAGGGATTGATTCAAATTTACCGGATAACCGCATGAAGCATCATTTAACATTTATACTACTGAGCCTTCTGCTGATAAACATTGCTGCCGTTTCGACCGTTAACGGACAGGATAATTATTACTGGGTAGGGGGTCAGGGAAAATGGTCTGAAATCAGCCACTGGGCCACCACTTCGGGAGGCACTGTGATCCATGTTGAAGTCCCCGACGGATCAGACAATGTGATATTTGACCAGAACTCCTTCCTGGCTGACAGCGACACCATTTTTCTGGATGCCGCAGACAATGTCTGCCGCGATTTTATCTGGACCGACCTTCAGTATAAACCTGTCTTCACCGGGGCCGATACCATTTCACTAAGAATTTTCGGATCCATGAAACTGGATACCAATATGGTGTTCTGGTATTCGGGAATCACCCAATTCGAAGACACCCTGGGGGGCAAAACCGTTAACTCCGGAGGACTGAGATTTTACAATGACGTTTATTTCAATGGCGATGACGGGGAATGGACATTGCAAAGCGACCTTTGGGTTGAAGACACCATTGATTTTACCTTCAAAAAAATAGTGTATAACGCAGGCAGCCTGAAAACCAACAATTACACGGTGACCACCGAAGGTTTCTTTTCCTTCAAAACAACCGACAGATTGCTGGACATCAGCTACTCTGACATCATCATTCTGGGTACCTGGCAGGTGGTGGGCGAAAACCTTTTGGTTGTTGCTGACAGTTCACAGATATGGTGCTCCGAGTTTTTCACCAATATCGACGGAGAATATCTGCAGTTTTTCGACATCACTTTCAACGGGCCTTATTGCGGGCTGTTGAGCAACAACATCCGGACTTCCCACAATAATGTCCGGTTTAAGACCAGCGGTATCGTTGACGGCACCATTACCATCGATTCGCTCATCATGATGGGAAACGGGCAGGATTCCTGCATTGTCAGCGGAACGGATACCATCAACTATGCTGAATTCCGGTTTGTTTCAAGGGTAAGCGGCGAATACCACTACATTCAGAAACTGGTGGGCAACACCGGGGTGACCGTGGCCTTCAAAGGGCTGCTTAACCATGTGGATTCGGCCTTCTTTCACGGAAAATCGTATGTTTTGGGAACCAACGAGTTTGATTATCTCCTTTTCGACACAGAAGGTTATGTTGACGGCACAAATCTTTTGCATGAAACCGTGTTTTCTTCCGACGGAGAGATATTCGGACAGAACATCTTCGGCAACCTGACCCTTACGGGAGGCTACACTTACGTTCTTGAAAGGGATTCAGCCAACACGCATATCTATAAACAAATCATCAACAAAGATATTTTCGTCCAGGGGGCATGTGAAGGAGGTGTGGCCATGCTCACTTCCGATGTCAATACTGTAAGGGCCCTCATTGAATGCCCAAACGGCGCACTCACCACCGAATACCTTGCCCTCAGGGACATCAGGATTATCGGGGACGGGCCTTTCATTGCCAACAACAGCATTGATCTGGGCAACAATCTCGGCTGGACCATCAATGAACTTTCAGCCCGTGATCTCTACTGGGTGGATGGTCAGGGCACATGGGACGACAGGAACCATTGGTCGCTGAGCAGCGGGGGCGCCGGGGGCGAATGCCCTCCCACCCTGCTCGACAATGCCTATTTTGATAAAAACAGCTTCTCAAATCTCAACGACACGGTTTTTGTCAATGTTAAATACGCTTCATGCCATGATATGGAATGGACCGGAGCCACCCAAAACCCCGTATTTCTTGTGGACGGCTTCGCCAACCCCGACACCAACAATCTCAGGATATACGGTTCACTGACGCTTATCCCCGATATGTCGCAGGAATTCAGAGGAAGATTGTTTTTTGAGTCGGAAGAGGAAGGGGAAACGGTGAATTCTGCAGGCCATGATTTTTATCACGACATTTACTTCAGAGGCAGAGGGGGCGGATGGACCCTGTTAGACACACTCATTACGGAAGATACGATAAAGTTCCATTACGGAACATTAAATACAAATGACCAGATCGTTGGTGCGGCAAAATTTGATTCTCAGGACACCACCACCCGTATGCTGATTCTTGGCAATTCTGAGATAACCCTCACTGCCTTCGGAAATGATCCATTTACCGGAAACGCCATTGATGCATGGATTGTCATGGGCCCCGGGTTTGAAATGGATGCAGGTTCTTCAACCATCATATCCACCGCAACATACCAGAATAACGGCCATGTCACGTCCTTTAACACAGGAAAGCTTTTTTACCACAATATAGAGATGTATGGCCTGCGGGGACAGTTGAGGAGCTTCGGGGAATATTGCTCTTATAACCTGGTGGATATTTATGGTGATGAAGCCGAATCATTAGGCCCCTGCACCATCGACAGCCTTACCCTAAACGGGGCATTCGATGCCGTAAGGGACAGCGATACCATCAATGTGGCCCTGTGCAAGGGATTTGCAGATACCATTGCAGGGGGAAACCATGTGATCAGGAAAGCACACTTTTTTGAAAGAGGTGTAACTTACGGCGGAAATAAAATTGACACCCTTTACTACGATAAATATGGCATCATTCAGATGCTGAACCAGATTGACACCTGTGTTTTCAGAGGAAACGGAGAGATCGCCGGAAAGAATACCTTTGGAAAACTCACCTTCACAAAGGGTAAAAAATATACATTTAAACACGACTCCACCCAGGTCATCACCCACCGCTGGACCGCCAACGGAGATTGCACCGGTTCCATCATTATACAATCGGATTTGCCCGGCAGGGAATGTTACATACGAATGGTCAACGGGCAGGTGGAACTGGATTATGTTTCACTGCGTGACATGCACGCCCTGGGACAGGTCCCTTTCAAAGCCATCAACTCTGTGGATGTAGGCAATAACAACAACTGGGACATCACACAGCCTGCGCCCCTGGGGCTTTACTGGGTAAACGGCACGGGAACCTGGGACGATCCTTACCACTGGGCCGCTTACAGCGGAGGTCCGGGCAACTACTGTGTGCCCAAAGAAATAGATCATGTGTATTTCGATGAGAACTCCTTTTTCAAAATCGGTGACACGGTGAATATCAATGTTGACAATGCGGTTTGCAAAAGCATGTACTGGCAGGGATCGGAAATATGGGAGCCCTTCTTTTTCGGAATGGATACCACTACCCTTACCGTTTATGGCTCATTGTTCCTGAATGAAACCATGACCAACCAGTATCACGGCCATCTGGTTTTTGAAGAACTTGGGGCGTCAAAAAACTCCAAAGCCGTTACAGACACCATACACACCTACGGTAAAGCCTTCAACACACCCTTGCCGCCTCCGGCAGTTTCGATGCCTACCAACACTTACTTCCAGGGAATCAATAACAAGTGGGTGCTTCAAAGTACATTCACCACCATTAACGTGGCCGTGCTTACCCATGGACACCTTGAACTCAGCGGAGATACCCTGAGGTGCGGGCAATTCCTTTCAGTAAATGAAAACCCGAGGATTTTGGATATATCAAACTCAGTGGTGGAAATGAACCGTGATTTTTACGACGGATGGTACCTCGATGCCACCAATGTACTCCTGTATGCAGGCAACTCAACCCTTATCTCAAACGGTTTCCTGGGATGCATCAAAAATGAAAACGGCGATTACCTTAAATTCCATAACATCGTTGCCAACAACATAAGCATTGATGTTCACAATTATTATAATGACATTGAATATCATGATATCGTGTTCAATGGTGACAATGGAAGTGTTGATGGCAATTTCAAACTCAATCAGGTGGAATTCTATGGCAAAAGCGGAGCGATCCGCTCCACCTCGGAAACAAATACCGCCCTTTTCTATGGCACTGACGGGAGGATTGAGGGGAATCACGTGGTCAATACAGCCATTTACTATGCCAGGGGCACCGTGTTCGGCAGCAATTATGTGAAGAACTGCACCTTTTTTAATGATGGCAATCTGCTGGGCATCAACACCTTTGACACACTCACTTTCTCACCCGGAGGCACTTACATTATGCAAACAAACCAGGATCAAACCATCCATGATGTGCTGAATATCCGCGGAAACAACTGCTATTCGCTTTATGTCAAATCCACCACCCCCGGAGTCAGGGCCCGCTTTTACATGGAAGAAGGCGTGGTGGCAGGGGATTTCCTGGAACTTCAGGATATTGCCGCAACCGGAGGAGCTGCTTATTACGCCGGTCAGAACAGCCTGCTCACTAACTCCACAGGCTGGCTGGATGATAATGCCCCGGGTTACATATACGGATTTCCGGAAGAAGTCACAAGATTCTGCCTGGGTACCGAATACATCATCGAAACAGATAATTTCAATGCGAATGTTTTCTCGAAATTCTACTGGGAAGGCTCAACAGAACCCGGTGACCCGTACCTGCCCATAACAGAACCCGGCACTTACCATCTCACCATTGATTACGGCGACAATTGCCTGTGGAGCGATTCCATCACCCTTGAAGCGGATTACCCGCCGGTGCTTACGCTGGATACCGGGCCGTATTGCGAAGGCGAGGCAGTGGGTTATGAGGTGTACCCGAGGAAGCCCCATTATAAATACGCCTGGTCCACCGGATCAGAAGACCCAAACATATACGCCACATTAGACATCAGCGGCAATGTCTGGGTTGAGGTGACCGATACTGTCACGGGTTGCATAGTCACGGATGAACGGGTGATTGATGTGCTTGAAACGCCCAAACCTGAGCTTCATATCGGCAACGACACCATTTTGCCTTTTGGATACACCATTCTGTTAAATGCCGGGCCGGGCGACACTTATCTTTGGGAGAATGACGACCCGCTCCTGGAAATTGAGAATCCTGAAAATCAAACTATTGAAGCCAAAGGAACACAAACCGGTATTGAATATTTTGTTGAAGTAACCCTGGCCGGATGCAAAGGATCCGGTTCCATTTATATTGATGAGTACCCCCGCTGTGCTGCCGATGTACCCGATGCTTTCACACCCAATGGCGACGGAGTGAACGATGTGCTGTACGTCCGTGGCAATGGCCTGGTGGACCTTGAATTCATGGTATTCGACAGGTACGGACTGATGGTTTTCCAGACCCATGATATCACCGAAGGATGGGATGGTCTTAACGCCGGCTCCAAACATGAAATGGAGGTATTCACCTACTACATGAAGGCCATTTGTGCTGACGGCGGGCTGGTTGAAAAGAAAGGCAACATCACCCTAATGAGGTAAAGCGATGAAAACACTCAGGATCATAATGCCCTTGCTGATACTGTCAGGCGCTTTCACGGCTGCCTCAGGTCAGGATGTTCATTATTCACAGTTTTATTCCACGCCGCTGTACGTGAATCCTGCAATGACAGGCAATCACGAATGTGATTTCAGGTTCGGCCTGAATTACCGTCAGCAGGCCTCTTACCTCCCTGTGCCTTTCGAAACATACTCTGCCTTCGGCGACACCCGTTTCTATCCCAAATTCCTGAAAAGACGGGGATGGTTTGGTTTGGGCGGCAATCTGTATTACGACAATGCCGGCAGCGGAGACTTAAAAAAAACGCAGGGTATGCTTTTAGGCGCATACAGCCAGGGCTTCAACAGCGACAATTCACTCTATGGCAGCCTGGGCATTGGTCTTGGACTGACCAACAGGAGCATCAATTACAACAGTTTTATCTTCGACAGGCAGTGGGATGCCGACAACCTGCTTTTTGACCCGGCGTGGTCCTCCGGTGAAAACTTTGCCGACAACTCCATATTTTATCCCGATTTCAATTTAGGGTTAGCGCTCCACCACCTCGTTAACGACAACTGGCTGTACGAATTTGGAGTGAGCATGAGCCATATCAACCGGCCGAAAGAGTCTTTTTTTGGAGAAGACAACCGCGTGGAACGCAAACTGATCGCCCATGCCGGCGTTCAGTTTCTTGCACTGAAAAACCTGCTTATCAGGCCCGAAGCCTTTTTCGCCGCCCATGAAGGCGTTCAGGAAACGGTTTTCGGAGCCAATGCGGTTTACGGACTTCTCGATGTAAAATTATACGGCGGACTCTGGCATCGTCTCGGCAGGGACATCATCCCCGTCCTCGGCCTGGAATACAGCCGATGGATTATTCTGTTCAGTTACGACATCAACATTTCGCAGCAACGTATTGCCTCCGCCTACGAAGGAGGATTCGAACTATCCCTGGTTAAAAAGTTCTGCGAACGCAGAACCACCAAAAAAGATCCCTGTAAATATCTGGAGTTCTGATCAGATGAATGGCCGGTTGTTAAACCGGTTTATTGTTTATGATATTAGCTGATCGTTCATCGGCTATAAAAGTCCTTTTTCCATTAATATACCCATTGATATTTATTGCGGACAAACTATAATCATCATGAAGGGACTAAAACAACAAAGCCGGATTGAGGCCGGCTTTGCGTAAAAGGACTTCTGTATCTATTCCGGCACCATGCATTTATAACCTTCCTTCAATATACCATCCGGTTCACCCGACATAGCTTTAGCGAAGTCTGGCACCTGTGCCCCCCTGCCGCTGTTGGGAACCCACAGATCGTTTTTATCGCTGTTGTCGACCTGGCTGTTCATGTCAAAATCACCGGGATAGTAACCCGACAGGCCTGCCTGGGATGCCCATACTTCATTTTTGTCATTGTTGTTGACCTGCCTGTCGGCATTGCCATCGGCGGCAACCATGGCCCAGATGCCGGGAGACACCTCCTTGTGGGCCAGGGATCCGCCATACACCTGATTTCCGGAGATGGTAAAATCGTATGAATAAATGCTGCTGTTTTCTACAAGCGGGTAGTTTGACATAATGCCCAGATGGTTCCTGTGCCATACAACGGCATACAGATTTGCCTGCACATCATGGCTGAATACCAGGTCCGATACACCGTCGGGCGCTGTGACGGAGCCGTCCTTTAGCAGGAATCCCGCTTTGATCCCGACCAGGGAATCGGAGCTGGCTGTAGAGGGGTTTCCGGTGGTTTCCCTCAGTTCAACCAGTACCCAGTCGATGACATCAGGATTGGGAATGGCTGTAACCGATTCAGTTCCCGCGTAGTTCCAGGGTTGGCCGGAGTAAGGCTGGGAAAGCGGAATGAACCCGAACACATTCAGGAAAGGAGTCATCTCTCCGCTGAACCAGGGGCCTTCGAGATTGACCTTCAGATCCAGTGTGACGGCATTTTCCACTGTAACCGTTACACTGTCTGTACACCAGTTGATGCCATCGGTGATCTCCACGTAATAGGTGGTGGTCTGGGTGGGCGTTACTGTAATGCTGGCCGTGGTGTCTCCGGTGGACCATAGGTAGGAGTAGTTGCCGGTTCCTTCCTGGTATAATAACTGAATCTCCTCAGGATTTATGGCTTTATTAAAGATCTTGATGTCATCCAGGACACCATTGTAGTATCCACCACAACCTCCGCCCTGTTTTCCAATATTAAAATTTTCATCTAAAAGGGAATAAGTCCAGTTTCCCCAATTATGACCATAGCCTATTGGAATTAACTCTCCATCAACATAAAATTTGATATTGTTATATCTATAATTATTGTTTTCACCCATTACCATAGCATAATGATGCCAATTGCTATCATGAACCTTTTCACTTGGTGCTGTAGCAAAATGTACAGGATTTTTGAAAGATAAACCTTTAAAAGCTATTTGTGGAGTACTAAATTGTATCCTTACATCCTTAGAACTGTCTGATCCGGTGAATTGGCCCATAATATCATGACCACCACTGTAACTTGATTGTGCCCAAAAAGTAAATGAAATGGGAACTGACCCGGTTGCAACGGGAGAGTTGAATGTGATATGATTATCAATTCCATTAAAGTCGTAAGCGGAATTTGGAAACCCAAACCGATCTGTTACCAGTGAAGCTCCAACAACAGTTCCATGATTTTCATATCCACTTTTATCCTCCGCATTTCCATTAAAGGGGTACCAGGCCACCAGCCCATCTGTAATATTTGCAGAACCTCCACCGGTAACTGAAAGTTCAATGCTCTCCCCGGCACAGATGGTGGTATCATTTTGTGCAATGTGGGCGTTGATGATGTTCACATAGGTGGAGTCGGTGGCGGTGCAGCCAAAG
>JAFGME010000126.1 GCA_016927695.1 Bacteroidales bacterium | reverse complement strand
TGTCCCCCCTGCCGAATTCCCGAAACACAATACTTCTTAGTATCAACAACTTACACCCCTCACCCTGCAATGTGGGTTAAAACAGAGCAGGACAAAACAACCTTACAACAAAAATTACTAAGCTCCCAAATGAATCCCCACTTTTTATTCAATTCACTCGCCAGTATCCAGAATTTCATCATCAAGGAAAAACCTGCCGTGGCCAGTGATTACCTGGGTCGGTTTTCCAAACTGGTCAGGCAGATACTTAATAATTCCGTTGAAGAATGGATAACTCTTGAAGATGAAGTCGGCAGCATCGAAAATTACCTGGCGCTGCAAAAAGTTCGTTACCGCGATATGTTTGACTATACCATTGAGATGGATAAATGGATCGATCCGGAAACAACACTGATTCCACCCATGCTAACCCAGCCTTTTATTGAGAATTCCATTGAGCATGGATTTAAGAACAAAGAAGAAAAGGGGAAACTACAAATTCGCTTTGAATTGAATGGCTCATTGATAAGGTTTGAAGTGGAGGATGATGGGGTAGGACGGGAAAAGGCCAGGAAAATCCAACAAGAACAAAATAAAGATCACCAATCTATGGGCACTGATATCACTAATGAACGTCTGATGGTTTTAAATAAAAAATTAAAACAAAAGATATCGCTTATCATCTCCGACCTGAAAAATGAGCAAAATGAACCGGCAGGAACAAAAGTGGTTTTTGATATTCCTTATAAATATAGTTAATGAAGTAACGTAAGAAGATTACATTAAAGAATCAAAAAAACTTTAAAGTACCGTAACATGCCCTTTTTTCAGATCGGATGTGATCGGGGTTGATAAATATTGTTGTATCATAATTTGTTTACTTAAGTCCACAAATTTTCATTAAATCGTTGACAATTGTAAATGATTTTGGAAAAAATTTATTTCTTCTTATAACATATTTTTGAAGAGATGAACCTGGACTGGGATTTGAAGGAGTATGAGTAATATATAGTGAATTTATAGTCTTTTTGAATAACCAAAATCACTCAATCATTTATGATAATTACCTAATAAATCAATAATAGATTAGTGATTTAGTTTAAAAAAATTACAAATGCATAAGTGATTATTTATACTTTTGTATAAATTTTAGTTATGGAAAGACTAATACAATTATCAAATGAGGCGGTCAGAAGGGTTCCTATGGAATTCAAAAGGTACATTACAAAAGATATAGACTGGGAAAACAGGTTAACCGGAATTTCAGGCGCACGTGGATGTGGTAAAACTGTATTGTTATTGCAGTTTTTAAAAGGGCTTCCTGCCAAAACAATTGCTATGTATGCAAGCCTTGATGATATTTTCTTTTCTAAAAATGAACTGGTTTATTTTGCAGAAGACTTTGCAAAACAAGGAGGTGAATATCTCTTGCTTGATGAGGTCCATAAATACCCCAATTGGTCGCAGGAACTAAAAAACATTTACGATAACCTTCCAAATTTGAAAATAGTATTTACCAGTTCTTCGGCCCTGGAAATATATAAAGGTTCGCACGACCTGAGCAGAAGAGCGATTGTTTACCACATGTCGGGATTGTCTTTCAGGGAATATATACATCTGAAATACAAAATAGAATTGCCTGTATTTTCACTTGAGCAAATATTGGCATTAGACAGTGTTCTATTTAGCCACATACTGGACAAAATAAAACCAATAGCATTATTTCCAGAATATCTGGAGCAAGGATATTATCCATTTTTTATGGAAACAAAAATGAGTTACCTCAAACAACTTTTAAATATTTTAAATTTGGTTGTAGAGATCGACCTGCCTGCCATACATAACATTGATTTCGCATCAATATTAAAAATAAAAAAACTTCTGGCGGCGCTATCCCGGATTACACCTTATAAACCAAATATCGAAAAACTTGCAAAACAAACCGGCACAACCAGAGATACTTTGTTAAAATATCTTTATTATCTCGAAAAAGCTCAGATAATAAAGTGGCTAGGTCGTGATACTTTTGGGATAAATTACCTGAACAAACCTGATAAACTATATTTAAACAACACGAATCTTGCTTATGCACTTGGCGAGCAAATACAAGATAAAGGGAACATCAGGGAAACGTTTTTTTTAAACCAGTTATCAGTTAAACACCAGGTGACTTATCCTGAAAAAGGTGACTTTCTGATAGATGGAAAATATATATTTGAAGTTGGTGGCAGAAATAAAACACAAACGCAAATCCTGGATTTTGAAAATGCTCATATAGCAGCCGATAATATCGAATATCCTTTCGGAAACAAGTTTCCTTTATGGATTTTTGGATTTCTTTATTAACTTTTACATTGAATTCCAAAAAAATTACTGATGCCATTATTAGTAAATTAAGATACAGAGATAAAAAAGCTCAACTGTCTGCTAACAGGCAGAATTCAGAACACAGAACCCAGGAACTGAAAATCAGAACATCAAACTTTAAACTGACTTTCATTCATCCGTAAAACCCATACGTTTATACATTTTCCCCTGACGTAATTGTATCCTCCAATTTTTTTGCCTTACCTGCATTGTAAATTTGATTTTACAAATTTTGATTTCCACTAACAACTTAAAAATTGGAGGTTCTTATGAAAACAAAAACATTACTTCAAACAACAGGGTTAACCATTTTGTTAATGGTATTGACCACACTCTTTGCAAATGCCCAGATACCTTTCCAGGGTCTGGCTACCGACCATGAGGGTACCGCTTGCTGGGATGCCGATGGTACAGGTCCTGAACCGGAAGCATACGCCCATACCGATCCTTTTGGATGGGGAAGTACCCGCTTTTACGGTTCATCCAGAGATTATGATGGCATCGATCCCGACCCAAACGCTGCGCTATGCCACTTACTTGACAATATTACCGGGTTCCCTCTCTTCGTTCAGGCGCTGACTGACAATGGTTTTGCACCTGGCCAGGTTAAAATCAAAACAAGCGCGAACAATTTGAAAGATGATGAGGAAGGAGCAGACTGGTTTCTGTTCAATAATGTTCACTATGTGAACCGTTATGATAGTTATTATATTATCGAATTAAATGGTGAACCAATGGTTTCTGCTTATATTAATCAATTTTTTGTTAGCAATGTGTCCGGCAGTTCCTCATGGAACTTAACGGGCAACTTCTCTCGCCCGTGGGATGCATCAGGTTCCGGTTCAACTGCCGTTAAGGAAGTTGCTGCGGCATTTTTGGCCGATCTTGCCGGGCAGGAATTAAGGATGGTGATAGATGACCTGCAAACGACCGGCGAGAGTTTCTCAGGATGCGGAAGGCTTAACGGAGCTTTTCATGAAATTATCTCAGGATACCTGGAGAAAGGCATGCCCGAGCTACCCTTTACAGGCATTGCCGCCGACCATGAAGGCATTGCCGGCTGGGATGCAGATGGAACAGGACCGGAGCCGGCAGGAACCGGCCACACCTTCACTTACAACGGTGTTACATGGTGGATGGCCTACTACACAGCCTCAAGGGACTATGACGACATCGACCCCGATCCGAACGCAGCCTCAAGTCATTTCACCGGTATTGGCATTGGATTTCCCAACCTTGAAATACAACTGGCCTACAGAGGATTCACCATCGACCAGTTTAAAATCAAAACCGGCCTGGGAAGTCTTGGCGACGACATCGAAGACAAAGACTGGGGCCTGAATGGCAGTCTGCACTGGTACAACCACTATGGAAACCTCGTTACACTTGAAATTGCCGGAGAACCAATCCTCGAATATGTCATCGATACAAACTTTTCATTCAATGATGTGGCTCTGCCCAACAATGACTGGTGGAGTTATACGACCTGCTCTTCTATTAGAAATATCTCATCCATTGCATCAATGAATGCTCAAAAAGTGGCACTATCCTTTCTGAAGGACCTCGCCGGGCATTCCATGAAGACATATATGGAAGGACATCATGTCGGCGGAGTGATCAATACCAACGGGAGGGACGGCACCTTCCATGAAATATCAGCCGGAAAACTGATACCCGAACTTCCGGCGGGAACACTCGTATGGGAAAATGAGGCAAGCGGCGCCTGGGATCTTGCAGGTTCGCCCTACATCGTCATGGGATATCTCAAAATCCCGGATGGTGAAATGCTGACCATTGAAGAGGGTGTAGTGGTGAAATTCAATACTACCGAGTGGTTTGATATTCAAGGTTGTCTCAAGGCACTAGGAACGGAACAAGCGCCTATCCTTTTCACTGCTTACGACAATTCGGTCAGGTGGGGCGGAATGGCCTGGGATCAAACACCGGTAACTAATGAAACCTCAGAATTGAAACATTGCATCCTTGAGTATGCGTATGCTTACAATTATATAAATCTTCCTGGCTACAATTCGGGTGGGGCTATTGTTGTAAATGATTATGACAACATAGAGATCAGCCATTGCCTGTTCCGGTATAATCTGGCCAACAAACCCGGTGCACCGGGCGAAACGGGTCCTGCCGGTGGTGCAATTGGCCTGAACGAAAGTTCCATCCATATTTCCCATTGCATCTTCCATGATAATCAGGCTGGACATGGAGGGGCAATTGCCCTGGCCAACCATTCAAATCCAATTATCGATAATAGTTTGTTTTTTAATAATCAGGCTATCGACTGGTATGGAGGGGTTCTTTTAACCTATATCAGTTGCAGCCCTTATTTTATCAATTGTACATTTGCAGACAATTATGCTTTGAACGGTGGAGGTGCCATCGAATTGGAACATGGTGGAGTGGCGACATTCACCAACTGTATTTTTTGGGGCAATACGGCAGGCAGCGGCCCCGGTCAAATAAGTATTTGGGATATTGACAGTTGTTTTCTAAATATCTATTATTGTGATGTTGAGGATGGCCTGAATGGGATTGAACCGGGATTCGAGGGAGAATACATAGAAAATATAGATGAAAATCCTGAATTTAATGAATTTGCAGGTACCGGCAACTTTCCCTTTACGCTCAAGCCTTCTTCTCCCTGCATCGACATGGGTACGCTCGACACCCTTTATTTTCCCCAGGGGTGGGTTTGCCCGGAATGCTGCCTGTGCGGACAGCCCCGTGTTTCAGGCAGTTGCATCGACATGGGATGTTTTGAAATGCTGATCACCGGCACAGACAAACCCATCGTCAGCAAAGAAATGACCCTCCGGATTTACCCGAATCCCGCAGGTACTGCCACCACCATTGAATTCTATCATGACGGTAATACCGATGCCACTATCTCTGTTTTGGACATGGAAGGAAAGACTGTCGCCGTCCTGCCGGTTTCAGGTATACAAAAAGGCCTGGCAAGAATTTCCTTGAACACCGGAGAACTTCCGGCAGGTGTGTATTTCTGCCGCCTCCAATCCGGGAACAAAATGGTCAGCCGGAAATTTATCAGGACAAAATGAGCCTTTTCATTCATTAAAGTGAGCTGTATCAATAACCAATTATATCTACAGCACTAAGTAATAGTAGTTTCCAGCGGCAGATCCTGAAGTTGTCTCTTTTCTTCGGGACCTGCCCTTTTACGCAGAATTCACAGAAAAGTCTGTGCAAATCTGTGAATTCTGTGAGATGTTTTATTCCAGAATTTCTGTCACACCACCTGCAACCTCTGTTACCAAAATATTGTCTTAATATATATCGTTCCAATAAATATTTACTGCCATGAAAACCACAGTTACAAGCATTGCTATGGTATTTGCCCTGTTTCAAACATGGGCCAATCCAATCATTGATCCGCCGGTTATCAGCGAAGTGAATATAATCGGCCAACAAATATATATTGAATTATATTTGGAATATGAATTTTCTGATCTTGACCTGAGTTGGTTAAATCTCGTTTCTTCTTTGGATACTGTTGAGTTTAAAGATGGGATTATTATTAACTCTAATGAGCCCCTTGTTGTTACCAATTCTGATTTCAAAGAGCCTTTCGAGTTTTGTTCAACCGGTGATTTTATCCGTCTGATTGACGATGATGGATATCAAATATCATATTTTGAGTCTTTCATACGTTTCGGGGATTATCCGTCTTCCACACTTCCTGTACCGGGACCAAATCAGTCAATAGCATTTGATGAAGTATTTGATCCTGCAACAAATTCATATACCTACAATATTGCTATCGAGTCGCCCGTAACTCTTGGGTATAATCCACGAAAAGTCAATGCAAGGGGGTGGATAAAAGGATATGTTTATGATATAGCTGGCAATCCTGTTCCCAATGCCATCCTTTTCGGCAAAGTCACCAATGAACAAGGCTTCTTCATGACAAATGGCCTGTATTGTAAAAACTATAGAAATATCCATATTTTTCTTTCGCCCAATTATTATGTCATACCTGATACAATAACAGTTCAGCCCTCAATGATAGTTTTCCATTGTTTTACAATTGACACATTATTGCTTACCACTCAAATAGATAAAGTTCCCGAAATCCCCCTCGTTACCAATACGCCGAATCCCTTTTCCGGGAAGACCACTTTCATCTTTTATACGTCACACGGTCATTCTTTGAATAATGCCTGTCTCAATATTTACAACCTGCATGGAAGCCTGGTTGAAAAAATTCAACTTTCCGACAACTGCACAAGCATTGCCTGGGATGGTTCCGGCTTCAAGTCCGGCATCTACCTGTATTCCATTGAATCCGGCAATATCACCCGGCCATTAAAAAAAATGATCCTTTACTGATGCGGAGGGTATTTGCCGTTTTACTCGCTTTCATTCCAATCACCGGCGCGTTTTCGCAGGCCATCAGCTTCTACGCCGAAGAACTTACCTTTACCCTGCAACAGGATTGGTTCGACGTGGAAGGAACCTATTTTTTCAGGAACAATACCCCTGATACTGTCCGGCAGCTTGTGTTTTATCCCCTGCCTGTGGCAGATGACCTTGGTCTGGCAGGCGCTGTGGAAGCAGAATGTTTATATCCTTTACTGGATGCTAAAACCATTGCAGGGCAAACGGAGAAGGGCGCCCATTTCAGGCTGAAAATAAATCCTAACGACACTGCAGTTTATAAAATAAGTTACCGGCAGCAGATCACTTCGAATAAAGCTGTTTATATACTTACTTCCACGAAAAAATGGAAAACTCCGCTGGAGAAATCGGTCATCAAGCTAAATATGCCCATGAACCTGGCTGTCACCTGGCTGTCTTATGATGCGGATTCCATCATCTTTGAAAATGACCGTTTGGTGTACAAATGGTTATACACCGATTTCATGCCTGAGAATGATTTTGAACTGCAATTCAAAGAGGTGAGATAATCTCATCTGAACTTCTTACATTTGTCTTTATATGGGGTTCACAATTGCCATACGCGATAAAATTATTCATGAAGCAGAGATAAAAGAATACATTCTCTCCGCGCCTGATAAAGTACTATCTCACTGGGAAAGTGACATTTTCTCCTTTATCCGGGAATGGTACAGCGATAATGACGATGTTGAACTGCGGACTTCCGGTTCCACGGGTAAGCCATCTTTTTTAAGGGTTAAAAAAAACATCATGGCGGAAAGCGCCCAAAGGACGCTGCAATTTTTCAGGCTGGAGCCCGGTGACAAAGCGCTCCTCTGCCTTCCGGCAGGATTCATTGCAGGTAAAATGATGATCCTGAGGGCAATCGTGGGAGAACTTCGGCTTATGGCTACGGAACCATCAGGAAACCCATTGAGGAATATATCCGGTGAATTTGATTTTGCAGCCATGATACCAATGCAGGTATACAATATCCTGAACGAAAGCGACGGAATAAATAAACTGAACAACATCCGCAACCTCATCATCGGCGGAGGTATAATTGACAGTGAACTCAGGGAAAAAACATCAAAGCTGGCAAACAAGGTGTACGAAACCTATGGCATGACCGAAACACTCACCCATGTCGCCCTGAAAAAACTCAATGAACCCGGAAAACAAAAATATTTCAGGGCTTTACAAGGCATCTCTTTCAGCCGTGAAGAAAACGGTTGCCTTGCAATCCATGCCCCATATATATCCCCAAAAAAAATCATAACCAACGACATTGCCGTCCTGCATAATCCTCATGAATTTGAATATGCCGGAAGGCTTGACAACATCATCAACAGCGGCGGGATCAAAATCTCACCCGAAGATATTGAAGGAAGGCTGAAACCATTTATCCATGGTGAATTCATCATTGCCGGATTCCCTGATCCAAAGCTGGGAGAAAAATTGGTTCTTATCCTTGAAGAACAATCGCTACAGACATTAAAAACGCCTGATATTCCCGGAAGCCTGCTGAAATCATTTGAAAAGCCGGGAAAAATAATAGCTGTAAAATCATTTGAGAGGACTGCATCGGGAAAGATAATCAGGAAAAAAGTGATGGAGGAAGCCCTGAAGTCATACAGGCAATTATAAATACAGCATCAATTATTTATCCTCATCGAAAATATTAAACTTTACCCCGTCAACTTTTGATTCAGCCCCGTTCTCGTAATAAAACGTAATAAAAGGGGTTCCGTCCGCATTGTATTTAACCCACTCGCCTGTTTTTAAACCCATAATGTATGTGCCCTCCGTTTTTTTAAATCCTGAAGGCCAATACCATGTATGTTTTCCATTGGGATTGTCGTCAATGAAATTACCCTCAAAGCTGAGCGTTCCTTCATTATAAAAATGTTTCCATTCACCTGAACGCATGTCATTAAAATAGGCGCCTTCTTCCCGGTGATCCCCATAATTCAGTTTCCAGAAGCCCTCCCTGCTGTCTTCGATATATTCCCCTTCTGCCACCACGATTCCATTTTCATCATACTCCACACTGTAACCGTCGCGCATACCGTTGAAATAAGTTTCTTCCCTCTGCAGGAGGCCTTCCGGATAATACCAGGTCCAGGTACCATCCTCTTTTCCTTCTTTGTTGTACTTTCCGGTTTGTTCGATTTCCCCGTTAGGATGATAGAATTTCCATTCACCGCTTCTTTTTCCTTTATCATACATCCCTTCTGCTTTCAGGGCGCCTGAAAAATAGTATTCTTTCCAGGGGCCGTCCCTGAAACCCTCATCATTGGTAATCCCTTCGCCCACCACGTTTCCTTTAATGAATACAAAGCCCTTGATAATATCACCTTCTTCCGAATATTCACGCCTCACCCCTTCCGCAACACCGTCTTTAAAGCTCGCCATTATTTTTACCTTCCCGTCAGGATAATACTCCCTTTTAATATCCAGCTTAGCCAACTCCGAAACATCCTCCTGCAAAATACCATCCACGAATTTGGAAGTGGAAATCAGGTTTCCGTCCTCTGTGTATTCTTTAAAATAACCATGTTCAAGGCCGTTTTTGTATTCCCCTTCTACCCTGACATTCCCGTTTTCGTAAAAATATTTCCAGGGGCCCTGCCTCAGGCCGGCCTTATCCATCCTGTTTATGTTCTCAATATCATAAACAAATCCCTTTTTGTAATATTTTAACTTGATCACCCTTCCGTCCGACAAGGCATACTGCCTGCCCGTGCCTTCTTCCAAACCCTCTTCGAAATAAACTTCCTCTTTAAGTTTCCCGTTGGGATAGTAATAATAGGTAAACCCCTGTTTTACATCATCCACAAAGTTTTCCTCAATGACTTCATCCTCATGAAACGTTCTCCTTATGCCATTTTTTTTTCCCATACCGTAAGTGATCTGCATCACCACCTTTCCGGTGTCATTGTAAAAATTCCAGATGCTGTCAAGCATGAAGTTCACCCTGTTTCCTTCCGATTTAATAATTCCGTTTTCATGATATGTTTTCCAGAAGCCATCGGGTTTTCCGTTGATCAGAAAGCCTTCGCTCGATTTCTGTCCGCTCTCATAATAAAAAATCGTAAAACCATCAGCATCCTGCCCGGTAGCGGGTAAAACGCAAATCATAAGCAATAAGACCAATATAAAACTATTGTTTTTCATCTGATCAGGTTCAGTTTTCTTGATATCTCCATCATTTTCAATATTGGCTTTTCAGCTTTCATAATGATATCTTCCGGCAAAGTTATCTCAGGTTTTTCATTTTTCAAACATAAATAAAGTTTGGCGAGGGTATTCATTTTCATATAGGGACAATCATTGCACGAGCAGGTTTCATCGGCAGGAACCACCAGAAATTGCTTTTCCGGCGAATTCTTTCTCATTTGATGAATAATACCTGTTTCCGTTGCCACAATATATTTTTGAGCATCATCGTTCCATGTGAAATCGATCATTGCAGTTGTTGAACCAATAAAATCAGCCAGTTCAAGCACAGGGGCCTTACATTCGGGATGAGCAATCAGTTTGGCATCGGGATTTTCAATTTTCATTTTTATAATGGCTTCGGTCGATAAAATATCATGTACTTCACAGGTGCCATCCCATAAAACCATATTTCTTCCGGTAATCCTGTTCACATATCCCCCCAGATTTTTATCCGGGGCAAATATGATCTTTTCATTTTTCGGAAAAGATTCCACTATCTGCACTGCATTTCCCGATGTACAAATCACATCTGACATCGTTTTTATGAGGGCCGATGAATTGATATAAGTGATCACTTTATGCTCAGGGTATTGCTCCTTAAACGCAGCAAACTTTTCCGGAGGGCAGGAGTCAGCCAGCGAACAACCTGCTTCCAGGTCAGGTAATATCACTTTTGTTCCGGGGTTGAGTATTTTTGCCGTTTCAGCCATAAAATGCACCCCGGCAAAAACGATCAGATTTGCATTTGTTTTTGCCGCCTGCCTGGCCAGGCCAAGGCTGTCACCGGTAAAGTCAGCAATATCCTGAATTTCGCTAAGCTGATAATAATGTGCCAGCAACACCGCATTTTTTTCCTTTTTAAGCCGTATTATTCTTTCTGCCAGCTCAGCATTGCTCAAACCACTTACGTTATTTTGATTGCCTGAATAAACCATTTTCAACTTTGTATTTATTATATGTTTTATAAAAAATACTATATTAATATCATTATGCTGTTCATTGTGTGCAAAAATGCTTTCACATAAATTTGCAAAAATGATTTTTTAAATTTTATCAACCGGATGATAACAGGATGTTTTTTGTTTTTCAATGAATTAACAATTTACTATTACATGTTGATAAACATTTTTGCTGAAAAAAAACAGGATTGAATACCGCAAAACATTGTTCATTTCCCGATGATTTCTTCTTAAAAACAGATGTAAAATATCCAAAATTTTAACTCCACAGTTTCATTGTTTATAACAGCAAATGTTTTCAGCATTTAGTAACAAAAATAAACAGATATTAACAAGAAAATGTTTTTTGGAGCTTGTTTATTGTAATAATACGTAATTTTGTTTGAAAATGGACTGAATACTTGAGTTTTATGAAAATACCCATTGCTTCTGACCATGCCGGATACAGCTTAAAGAGTTACCTTATAAATCATCTTGAAGGAACAGGGATTGAATTTGAAGATTTTGGGACACATTCAGAAGAGAGCGTTGATTATCCCGATTTTATTCATCCGGTGGCAAAAGCAGTGGATGAAGGCATTTATGAGAAAGCAGTGATAATTTGCGGAAGCGGTCAGGGTGCGGCAATGACGGCCAATAAATACCCTGGTGTGAGGGCAGCTTTATGCTGGGATACGGAACAGGCAAAGATGACAAGGCTGCACAACAATGCCAACATCATTGCCCTTCCGGGAAGATACATTAATTTTGAAACTGCGCTGGAAGCTGTGAAAATTTTTGTATACACCGGGTTTGAAGGAGGCAGACATTTGAACAGGGTGAATAGGATATCGGTCAGGTTGTAACAGAGATGCTATGGGGGAACTGAGTAATAAATTTATTGACGATTCAAAAAAGAAATCCTTTGATCTGAGCCACCGGTCCAGAATAGCATTCAATATGGGCAGGTACGATACTGCTGTGGCAGCAGGAATGAAACAATATGCAGATATTGAATTGGCCAGACAAAGAGCTGCACTGCTGAAAAATAAGGTGATTAATAACCTTGATAAGTACCTCATAGAGTTTACCAAAGCATTCGAAGGAAGAGGCGGACAGATCATCTGGGCACAGAATGCAAACGAGGCGGTGAGGGAAATACTGAAAATAGTGGCTGCTTCCGGGGCAAAACTTGTGGTGAAGTCAAAATCAATGATCACGGAAGAAATAGTGCTGAACAGCAATCTGGAAAAGAGAGGGATTGAAGTGATCGAAACAGATCTGGGCGAGTACATCGTTCAGGTGGCAGGTGAAAAACCTTACCATATAGTTACGCCTGCCATGCATAAATCGAAGGAAGACATTGCTGAGCTTTTCCATGAGAAATTCGGAACTCCCAAAGAAGCCACACCGGAAGAAATAACCCGTTTTGTCAGGGAGAAACTGCGCGTTAAGTTCCGTGATGCAGGGATTGGAATTACCGGCTGCAATTTTTTGGTCGCCGACACCGGATCTGTGTGCATCACTGAAAATGAAGGCAATGCATTCCTGTCCTTTTCAGTTCCAAAAATTCATATTGCCATTACGGGTATAGAGAAGATCATACCTTCGCTGGCAGATCTTGACCTTTTCTGGCCGTTACTCGCCACCTTCGGTACCGGTCAGAAGGTAACCGTTTATAATTCAATTATTTCAGGTCCACGGAGGGCCAATGAAACCTCAGGTCCCGAAAGTATGTACCTGGTTTTGCTTGACAACGGACGCACCTCACTTATGAAACAGGAAAAGCAAAGAACGGCGCTGTCATGCATTCGTTGCGGCGCCTGCCTGAATGCATGCCCTGTTTACAGAAATGTGGGAGGTTACACTTATAATACTACTTACAGCGGTCCCATTGGTGCAGTGATTACTCCTCACATGAAATCAATGGCAGATTTCGGCCACCTTAGTTTTGCCTCTTCACTCTGTGGTAAATGTTCTGATGTTTGCCCGGTGAAAATCCCGCTTCACGATTTACTGCTATATAACAGAAACGATTTTGTTAAAGCAGGCCATTCAAAAACAACTGAAAAATGGGTTGTTTCGGGTATGAAGAGCATATTGGGAAAACGAAAGAGAATAGACTTTTTCGGAGCGGGAAACAAAAATATGTTTATGAGGATGTTTATGAAAAAGTATTGGGGTGATAAACGTACTTTACCGCGTTTTGCGAAAAAATCCTTCCGGGAGATGTGGCTGGAAAGGGAATCATGAAAATGTGATTTCCCGGGATTAAGTAATATTCAATCCCCTTTTTTCCTGATCTCCGAAATTCCTACAGGCATTGCCTCCAGACACCTTGAGGGACGTTTTTGCACCATATAGCCAACCCAGATATTCAGGGAGTCTTTTTTAAATTCTTCAGGCAGGTCAATCGGTTCAAGCAGTCTGCCATCCTCCAGGAGGATGAACCAGCGGCATGCTTCAATGTTTTCGGGACGATGACTTATCATCCCTTTTTCGAGTCCTTCATAATCGGATTGTTCCGTGTCAATGCCCTGATTTTCGTTATGGGTCGCCGGTTTATTCCTGACTCTGCAGGAGGAAAAAAATGCCACCAGAATAACGGGTATTATGATTTTTATCAGATTCATGCCAAATCATTTGCTAATGAAAATACGATTCAAAGATAGTGTTTATTACTTCGCATGCAGATACTTCCCATGAAATACAATCCGGCCTCCGCAATGTTATTGTATCTGTACAGACGTGATTACCTTTGATGCAGATTTCAATAATCTGTGAACTTTGTGATGCGATAACGCAATAATTCCCGGTTTATACGTCTATAACTTCATGAGCAGCAGTGCGGAGCAAAAGAGTAAGCTTTCGGGTATCTTTTCAGGGGAATATAACAACCTGGTTCAATATGTGAAAGGATACTTCAGGGGTGATGGCAAGGCCGATGCAGAGGACATCGTACAGGATGTGGTGCTTAGCCTTTACAAGCGCATCGACTTTAATGCACCCATCGAAAACCTGTTAGGCTACCTTTACCGTTCTTTGCGAAACAGAGTCATCGACATCCAGAGAAGGAAAAAAGAACCTTTACTGAGCGAATTCGATGATGACGATAGCGGAAACAACTTTTTGCTGGTAACAATGGAAAAGGAAAATCAGGGAGCAGAGGATGAAGAGCAATACGAAGAGCGATCGCGCCTGATGTTTCAAAAGCTGGAAGAGTTACGGCCCGACCAGCAGGAAATTATTATCAGAACGGAGCTTGAGGGATACACTTTCGATGAATTGTCGAAGGAGTGGGGAATACCCATCGGCACTTTGCTGTCGCGTAAGCACAGGGCGATGGCCCGCCTCCAGAAGCTGATGCTCAATAAACCGGATGTTTAACTATTTAATGGAGGAATTATAATTATGGAAACTCAATTGTCTGACAAAAAGCGCTGCAGGATTCCCTGGGCAATGCAGGTTACAGGATGGGTAATTGGCGGAATCGTACTGGCTACCATTTTCGCATTTATTTTCGGTTACTTTGTGATGCTGCTGTGGAACTGGATCATGCCTGAATTGTTTGGTTTGCCCGAAATAGATTACTGGCTGGCTTTCGGCATCATCATCCTTGCAAGGCTTATTTTTGGCGGCTTTGGTGGACACAGCCATCATAAAAAAAGTGTCGACAACCATCATGAGCGTTACTATGAGGCGAAATACAGGAGAAAGTTCGACCGCAAATTCGAAAAATTCAATAAATGGGCCCACTACGAAGATTATTGGAACGAAGAGGGCAGAGAGGCCTTCGAAAAATATGTGGACAGGAAGAAGAACGGTATTGCCGGTGCGGATACCGAACAGGGTAAGCCACGGTATGAGAGAGAAACGCCGGAGTGAGCCGGGAGGGGCTAATAATCCCTGTTCATCAGGCTTTCAATAAACCCGTAAAGTATGGATTTATCGCCGGTTTTTTCAGGAATACGGTTCAGAAATCCGAGGGAAGCCTGATAATATTGTTCAATTTCCTTTTCGGTAATGATTTCAATATCCAGTTTCTTATATATTTCAATGACCTTTCTGACCTTGGCATCCTTGTCATCAGAACCGGTTTTGTAATATTCGAGCAGTTTTTTCCTGTCGCTCTCATTTGCCTTCTCAATGGATTTCAGGTATAAAAAGGTTTTTTTATTGGCGGCAATGTCCCCACCGGTGACCTTTCCAAACAGCTCTTCGGCGCCGAAAGCATCAAGAAGGTCATCCTTCAACTGAAATGCAATGCCAATGTTTTCCCCGAAGCGGTAAATGTTTTCAGCATCCATGGGATTGGCGCCGGCAACAATGGCCCCGATCTTTAACGCGGCGGCGGGAAGTACTGCGGTTTTAAGCCGGATCATCTCAATATACTCAGGAATGGTTACATCCTGCCGGAGTTCGAAATCCATATCATATTGCTGGCCTTCACACACTTCGATGGCGGTTTTGGTAAACAGGTCAAGGGTTTTCTTCAGATGCCTGCTGCTGGTATTTGCTATGCAACGGTATGCCAGTGCAAACATGGTGTCGCCTGAAAGAATGGCATTGTTGGGGTTCCATTTGATATGTACCGTGGGGCGGCCTCTCCTCAGGGGTGCATTGTCCATAATATCATCGTGCAACAGTGTAAAGTTATGGAACAGTTCCAGGCCAATGGCCGCTTCGATGGCATCTTCCGGGTTTCCACCAAACATATCACAGGCCATCAGGGTAAGCAGCGGCCGCATCCTCTTTCCTCCAAGCGACAGGGTGTAAGAGATGGGATCATAAAGTTTATCCGGTTCTTTATTCAGGGGTATCGCTGCAAGGCGTATTTCGATTTTTAAAATCAACTCTTCTGTTGTGTACATCGCGCTCCATTTTACCGGATGAGGCTTAGGAGATAGCTGCCATATCCGCTTTTCAGCAGCGGCTGGGCGATCTCTGTAAGCTTTTCTTTATTGATATAACCTTTTCTGTATGCCACCTCCTCAATGCAGCCGATTTTCAGCCCCTGCCTCTGCTCAATCACTTCCACGAACTGAGAGGCCTGTAATAGAGACTCAAAAGTGCCTGTATCAAGCCAGGCAGTGCCGCGGTCGAGAATGCCCACTTTAAGTTTTCCTGCTTTCAGATAATGCTTATTAACATCTGTGATTTCATATTCGCCCCTGGCGCTGGGTGTCAGGTTTTTTGCCACATCCACCACCGACCGGTCGTAAAAATACAGTCCGGGAACGGCAAAATTGGATTTAGGTTGAGATGGCTTTTCTTCTATCGAAATGGCTTTATTTTCACGGTCGAATTCAACCACACCGTATCTCTGTGGATCGGAAACGTGATAGGCGAAAACAACCCCGCCCTCAGGGTCATTGTTATCCATAAGCAGTTTTCCGAGGCCGGTGCCATAAAAAATATTGTCGCCAAGTATAAGGGCCACTTTTTCATTCCCTATAAATTTTTCACCGATGACAAATGCCTGTGCCAATCCGTTGGGCACAGCCTGTTCGGCATAGCTGAACCGGCACCCGATACGGCTGCCGTCACCCAGAAGCCTTTCAAAATGGGGAAGGTCATGTGGCGTTGAGATGATCATTATTTCCCTGATACCACTCATCATAAGCACCGATAGTGGATAATAAATCATGGGCTTGTCGTAGATGGGCATCAGTTGTTTGCTGACAGCCAGGGTGATGGGATGAAGCCTTGTGCCGGAACCACCGGCAAGAATAATTCCTTTCATCATTGCAATAGCGGTTTACGGAACAAATTTAATCTATTTTGCCTCGTTGTCTTCCATATTTTCAATTTCCAGGTTGCTTATCTCAATGTCGTCTTCTTCATCCAGGAGTTCCAGCAGAGGTTCTTTGAAAGTTTTGGTGGTGATCCACTTGTCTAATGTCAGAATAAGCGAAGGCAGGAAAAACAGGTTGGACAGCAGGGCAATGGCCAGGGTGAAGGCAATCAGGTAACCCAGCGACTCGGTGCCCCCGAAGGAGGAAAAAATAAAAATAATGAACCCGAAAAACAATACCACCGAAGAATAAACCATGCTGAAGCCCGTCTCCTTCAATGCTTCTACGACGGATTCCCTGATGTTCCAGTCTTTTAACTTAAGCTGGAGCCTGTAACGCGATAAAAAATGAATGGTGTTATCGATGGAAATACCCAGGGCAACACTGAATATCAGTACCGTGGACGGTTTGATCGGAATATTCAGGAAACCCATCATTCCGGCGGTCATAATCAGGGGTATAACATTGGGGATTAAAGAAATGATGATCATTCTGATGGAGGTGAAAAGCAATGCCATCAGGGCGGTGATGATTATCATAGCCAGAATCAGGCTGTTAAATAACCCTTTTACAAGGTAACGGTTGCCCTCAAGAAATACCACACTGGTGCCTGTTATTGTTACATCATATTTATCAGGACTGAATACCGAATCAATTTTTGGGCGGAGGTCTTCCCTTATCCTTTTGATGTCATAGGTGCCTATATTGGCCATTTGGGTGGAAATACGGGTGTACCTGAATGATGTGTCAACAAAGGAGTTCAGAATGTTTTTCGTGCCCGGTTTTGCCTCAGGAATGTAGCTGAAGATGAAATTTTTTTCCTGGTTGTTGGGAAGGCTGAACATGGCCGGGTTGCCATTATAAAATGCCTGCTTGGAGAATTTCACTACGTCGGAAACCGACAAAGACCGTGAAAGTTCAGGGTATTGTTCCATGATCTGCTGAAGACGGTCTATTTTTTTTACGGTGGCAAGGTTCATCACCCCCTTTTTTTTCTTTGAATCGATCGATATTTCAAAAGGCATAACACCGGTGAAGTGCTTTTCTAAAAACATTAAATCCTTGTAAAGATCGTCTTTTTGAGGGATGTCATCCACAATTCTTCCGGTGGTTTGCAGCATGGTTACACCTGTAATTCCGATGATCAACACAGCAAAGGTGATCAGGTAAATGGTATTGCGGAAATTCAACACTTTGTTGACCACCCTGCGCAATACATTGCTGACAAAACCTTCTTCCAGATGTCTTACATGCCTTTCTTTGGGTGGGGGCAGGAAGCTGAAAAAGACAGGGATAAGTATCATGGTCAGGAGATAGGCGGCCAGTATGCTGATGGAAGCGATCACACCGAACTCCACCAGGATATCGTTCCGGGTGATGATAAATGCCGCAAATCCGGCAGCGGTGGTTGTGTTGGTTAAGAGGTTAGCGCTTCCGATTCTTTGAACTATCCTCGAAAGCGCTTTGATTTTGTTTCCATGAAGCTTGTACTCGGTGTGGTACTTGTTTAGAAGGAAGATGCAGTTCTCAACAACGATTACTATCAGCAGGGGTGGAAATATCCCTGTCAGCATCGTAATCTTGTAGCCCAGCAATGCCATGAGCCCCAATGCCCAGCCGGTGCATATCACCACAATCAGCATGGGAAAAAATACTGCCTTAAAGGATCTGAAAAAGATAAACAGCAACACCGAAGCTATTCCCAGCGCTATCAGAACAAAGATAAGCAGCTCATCCTGCAGTTTTTTAGAGGTGATGGTGCGGATATAGGGAAGGCCGGAATAGTGCATTTTCAGACCGTTGTTTTGGCCGAAATTCTCGGCTTCATCCTTTATTTTCTTAACGAGACTGATGCGCTTGCCGGTATTCAGCTTTTGTTCCTCCAGGGTAACGGCCATCAGGGTTACTGTGCCGTCTGCAGTGAACAGGATGTTTTTATAGATGGGTTGCTGAAGAATTTCTATTTTGAGGCTGTCAAGCTCTGTTTGGCTTCCCGGTCGTTTGGAAATGAGCGGTTTGAATTCGAATTGCTTCAGCGTGTCGTTTTTACGGAGTGTGTATAAATTTGCGGTGGAAAGCGCTTCTTCAACCCCGTCTATTCTCTTGATTTCGTTGGTCAGATCATACCATGCATTGAATTTTCCCAGCGTAAAAAGATCCTCTCCTTCAATCCCGATGAAAAGGATGCTGCCATCTTTTCCAAACCTTTGGTTGAATTCCTGATAAATCTTTTGAATGGTATCTGACTTTGGCAGAAGGCTGGTAAACTCATAAGACATCTCTACCCTAAAGGCATGATAGCCCATAAATAAGGTGATTAAACCTATAATCACCAGATTGGCTATCCTGTTCCGTAAAATGTACCTGACAATGTATACCCACATAAAAGATTGACCCCCGATAAATGAAGGGGTTTAGCAAGCAGATTAACAGCCCCAAAAATATAAAAAACAAATTACTTCTTTCAATCCCACTTAAGGATTTTGAAGAAATCAAACTCTTCCGGATTTTCTATGAAGTGCCGGGCCTGTTCATAATCTGCTTCATGAATGTAATGCAGGTTGTTCAGGAATACCAGCCGGCTTTTTTGAGAGTTGATGTCTACCAGCCGCGGCCTTACTTTGCCCTTTTCGTCTTCTACATCACTCAGGAACAAGGGTGAAATATTCCCGGCCGGGTCAGAAGTAACCATGCATCCGGTAAGTCCCTTTTCAAAAAGTTGTTTTATTCCCAAACCAAGGAGGCTGCAATACAACAGATCGAAAGCGGATGGTGTGACGCACCTGAGTTCATAGCCCAGTTCCACCGGCCTGCTTTTAACACTGATTTTCAATTCTTTGAGTTTTCTCTGCACCAGGATGTTGAAAATATGGGCTTTGCTGACATTGCCCAGTTCGGGATGCCCGTGGTCGTCGTAAGTAAAACTGATGCCTGTTGACTCAATCTCTGTGTCGGTCATAAAATGAAATACCCCCTCGCTGATGATGGCAGCTCCATACTGAATCCCCAATATTTTCCTTTTCAGGATGGATGAAATAATGAGGTTCGTGATTTTATTGAACGAGCACCTCGACTCATTGAACATTTCCGGTATAATGATCATCGGATAGTGACATGCAGCCCCTATCCCGAAAGCCAGGTGCCCGGCTTCACGGCCCATGGCAGAAACAACAAACCAGTTTCCGCTGGTCCGGGCATCCTCATACACGGTGGCGGCAATCTGAACCCCGGTCTGCTTGGCGGTCTGATATCCAAAAGTCGGTTGTCCTTCAGGCAGCGGCAGATCGTTGTCAATGGTTTTGGGTACATGGATGTTCTGTATGCTGATGTTGTTTTCTGCCAGATATTTGGTTATCCTGTTGGCAGTAGAAGCCGTATCGTCACCCCCAATCGTAATAAGCAGCCTGACATTGTTGCTGACAAAAAAATCCTTACGAAACTCTTCATTTTTTGGCTTATAACGGCTCATTTGAAGTATGGATCCTCCCTGGTTCATGATCTTGTCGCACATCTGAAAGTTAAATTCTATCATATCCGGCTTCATCGCAAACAGGCCCTTATACCCGTCATGAATCCCTATTACCCTGAAGCCGTCCTTTAGAAAAACTTTGGCTGCTGAAGCTATCACCGTATTTATCCCTGGCGCCGGGCCTCCACCGGCAAGTATGGCGATCGATTTCTTCATAATGAATATAATTTTGCTCCAAAATTATATAAATACTAGTTATGAGCGAATTGAAAGAGGTATGAAGATCATGCAGGTAATAATTTATTTTTTTTTAAAATCGAAAAAATTATATATTTGCTATATTAATCTCGTGGGCAATTTTATGATTATTTTATTATAAACTTTTGACAATGAATAACTTAACATTCTACATCTCGATGGTGGGTGTCGTTTTGTATCTCAGCGGCAACACCTTTGCCCAGGAAACGGTTTACCCCACAACGGTTTACACTCCTGTTTACTTTGATGTTTACGGGCCGCTCAGTGAGCTTCCTCCCATCACTGCAGAGGAATTTGCAGAAATGGAAAAAGATGCTTTTAAAGCCAGAAACGAAGACCTGAAATACCGGTCATACCCTTATGAGGCTACAGCGCTGCCCAAAGGACCGGACGAAGTCTGGCAGAAACAGATGGGCGAAACCGCCGGGAAAGCCCCCCTGCTGAACTTTGCAGGGCAAAACAGCCCGTATTATCCTCCCGACTGCAACGGAGACGTTGGCCCCAGCCACTTTTTCCAGGGAGTCAATACTACTTACGCCATATACAGTAAAACAGGGTCTACGCTGGTTTCCTCCACTGCATACAACACGCTTTTCAGCGGTGTAACCGGCTCAACCTACAACGACGGCGACCCTATCATTCTTTACGATGAGCAGGCTGACCGGTGGATGGCGGCCGAGTTCAGCATAAGCGGCAGCAACGACTATATGCTGATTGCCGTATCAACCTCCGGCAATCCGACCGGAACGTGGTACCGCTGGTCGTTTGATGTGGCCAACATGCCCGATTATATGAAATTCGGGGTCTGGAGGGATGGTTATTACATGGCCACCAATACCTCTGGTGGCAATGATGTGTATGTTTTTAACCGCAGCGTAATGCTTACCGGAGGAGCCAGCCCGCAGATGATTGGCTTTGACAATCCCTGGAGGCCGACTACAATAGATGGCTTTCATTGCATACAGCCCCTGGATAATGACGGCGACTTTGCCCCGACCGGATCACCCGGCCTGTTCATCACCATGAACGACGATGCCATCGGCGGCGGCAGCGACCAGTTATGGGTTTATGAACTGACGGCAAACTGGGCAACACCCTCAAGCTCCACTTTCACCAGGGTACAGCAACTGAACGTTTCAGCCTTCGACAGCAACTTCGGAACCAACTGGGACAACATCAAACAGCCCGGTACAACACGTGAACTGGATGCCATACCCGGCGTACTGATGTACCGCGCACAATACAGAAACTTCGGAAGCTCACAGCACATCGTTTGCTGCCACACTGTGGATGTCTCGGCTTCCGACCATGCCGGTATAAGGTGGTATGAGCTGATAAAGACCGGCACAACATGGAGCGTCAGACAGCAGGGCACTTATGCGCCGGATGCCCACTCACGCTGGATGGGAAGCATAGCGATGAACGGCAACCATGAGATAGGGTTAGGTTATTCGATTTCCAGCACATCGGTATATCCCGGAATACGGTACTGCGGACAGTCGGCCACGGCCAACGCTTCTGCTACAGGAACCCTTGACGTGGCAGAAGATATCATCTGGACAGGTACCAATTCCCAGACAGCATATAACCGTTGGGGCGATTATTCATTAATAAGCGTGGATCCGTCGGATGACCACACTTTTTGGTTTACCAGCCAGTACATCAACACTTCCGGGGGACGGGCAACAAGGATTGCCAGCTTCCAGTTTGCCGCACCGGCGCTCAACGCCAACTTCAGCGGAACGCCTACAACGGTATGTGCAGGAGGAACGGTTACGTTCACCGACCTCTCAACCGGATCCCCCACTACATGGAACTGGAGCTTCCCGGGAGGCACACCATCGAGTTACGTCGGACAAAACCCCCCATCGATCACGTATAATACGGCAGGGAGTTACAATGTAAGTTTAACGGTAGGCAATGGTACTACAACGGATACAGAAACCAAGACGGGCTACATAACGGTCACTTCCATCATTGCGGATTTCAGCGGTTCTCCCACCACCGTCGTGGTGGGTAACAGTGTGACCTTCACGGATAATTCAAGTTGCGGGCCAACGTCATGGAGCTGGAGTTTTCCGGGCGGCAACCCTTCGACTTACAGCGGACAGAACCCGCCTGCCATAACTTACAACACCGTCGGCGCCTACAATGTGAGCCTGACCGTAACAGGTCCTGGCGGATCGGATACGGAAACAAAAACAAACTACATCAATGTGATCAACTGCACCTATTGTGCCTCCACCTACACCAACACCACACGCGACTGGATCACAAATGTGACTTTCAATACCATCAACAACACCAGCGGCCAGGGCGGATCCGACAGCTATGAGGATTTTACAGCAATCAGCACGAGCGTAACTCCGGGAAACAGTTATCCTGTCTCTGTGGCTATTCATGTAATCAACACCAGCAGAACGCAGCATTGCATTGTGTTTTTCGACTGGAACCAGGATTGTGATTTTACTGATGCCGGTGAAAGTTTTGACCTCGGACAAACCTCGGGCACCGGCACGTTGAGTTCCACTGTTGCAGTGCCGGCAGGAGCTTTATCCGGGGCAACAAGGATGAGGGTGGCCGAAAGATATAACCTGAATCCCGGTCCCTGCGACGTGGCAACCTATGGTGAAGTGGAGGATTACACCGTTATTGTCTCGGCCGGAATGCCCCCCTCCTGCACTAATCCGGTTGCACCGGCCAACGGGGCAACCAACGTGGCCCTGAATACTACCCTCTCATGGAGTGCCGCCTCCGGGGCAACGGGCTATTATCTTTATTTTGGGACCAACAACCCTCCTACCAATATTGTTAATGGTACCAACCTGGGCAACGTAACTTCCTATACTCCCAATCCGGCGCTGAATCCGGGAACCATTTATTACTGGAGGGTCGTTCCTTTTAATACCAGCGGCTCTGCTACGGGCTGTTCTGTGTGGAGTTTTACCACAGGATCCGCCCCATCATGCGCAACTCCGGTAGCTCCTGCGAACGGCGCTACGGGCGTTTCGGTCAATACGACCCTGACCTGGAATGCGGTGTCGGGGGCGACAGGGTACTATATTTATTTTGGAACGAACAACCCACCCACCAATATTGCCAATGGCGCCAACCTGGGCAATGTGACCTCTTATACGCCTCCGGCAGTATTGAATTATTATACGGCCTATTTCTGGCGGATTGTACCTTATAACAGCTTCGGATCAGCAACAGGGTGCTCTGTATGGCAGTTTGTCACTGAACAGGCCCTGCCGCCGTCCTGTACAACACCGGTCACTCCTGCCAACGGCGCTGCCAATGTAACCTTGAACACAGCATTATCATGGAATGCTGCTGCAGGGGCAACCGGCTACTACCTGTATTTCGGAACTGATAATCCTCCTACCAACATTGTAAATGGCGCCAACCTGGGCAATGTGACTTCCTATACTCCAAATCCCGCTTTGAATACCGGAACAGCCTATTTCTGGAGAATCGTTCCCTACAACATCCATGGGTCAGCTGCCGGTTGCATTGTCTGGAGTTTCACTACAGGATCCGCTCCATCATGCACAACTCCGGTAGCGCCTGTCAACGGCGGCACGGGCGTTTCAGTCAGCACAACCCTCACCTGGGCTGCGGCAGCCGGAGCTACAGGTTATTATATATACTTTGGCACCAACAATCCTCCTACCAATATTGCCAACGGGATTAACCTTGGAAATGTGACCTCTTATACCCCTCCGGCAACATTGAACAACAATACAGCCTATTTCTGGACAATTGTACCGTATAACAGCTTTGGAACAGCAATGGGATGTTCAGTCTGGTTTTTTGTGACGGAAAGTTCCGGCCTCGACCTTCGGATAGTTGTATTTCTGGAGGGTCCGTTTAATCCTGCTTCCGGCCTGATGCTTCCCGACCTGAACCCCGGCCAGTTGCCTTTAAGTCAGCCATATAACACGACCCCATGGAATTATACAGGTTCCGAAAGTGTGGCCTCTCTGCCTAATCTTAATGTAGTGGACTGGGTTTTGGTTGAGTTGCGCGATGCAGCAAATGCTTCATCCGCAACAAGCGCTACTATGATAGCACGGCAGGCTGCTTTCCTGCTCAACAACGGCAGTGTAGTCGGTATGGATGGCACAAGTGACCTTAATTTCAATGTCTCCCTGAATAATCAGCTATTTGTCGTGATCTGGCACAGGAACCATCTGGGGATTATGACTTCGGGAGCTGTCAGCCTGGATGCCGGGGTTTACACTTATAATTTCAGCACCTCGGCCACACAGGTG
>JAFGME010000125.1 GCA_016927695.1 Bacteroidales bacterium | reverse complement strand
TTAAAGGCAAAAATGTTATTTTTGAAGGAGCATCCTACTCGTAGTCAAAAATACGGGCGATTATTTACCGTGAAAATCTGTGTTTAATATGAAAAGAACTCCTGAAAATGTTTTTCTGCTCATTGCCACGCTCCTCCTGGTGGTAATTTCGTGCAGGAAGAGCGACTATCTGACCCCTGATAACGGGATGGTAATCATCAGCGATGCAGGCTATGGCACAGGAACAACCACCTGGACAAGCGACCGGGATTACCTGCTTGACGGGCTGGTTTTTGTTAATGACGGCCAGATTCTTACCATTGAAGCTGGCACGGTGGTCAGGGCTAAAACCGGCCAGGGCAGGGATGCCTCCGCACTCATCGTGGCCCGGGGCGGAAAAATCATAGCAGAAGGCACTTCAGAAAAACCGGTTGTTCTTACCTGCGAAAATGATGACCTTGCAGGTTCTGTGCCGGTGGAAGCGAGGGGCCTGTGGGGGGGGCTGATCATACTGGGAAATGCCCGGTTAAACAACCAGTACAATGAAGCCCATATAGAGGGGATTCCTTTCAGCGAACCCAGGGGGGTGTTTGGCGGCAATAACGATGAAGACAACTCAGGTGTCCTGAAATTCGTTTCCATCAGGCATGGCGGAACCGACATCGGAGAGGGCAATGAAATCAACGGGCTCACACTGGGCGGGGTGGGTAGTGAAACCGTGATTGAATACATTGAGGTTGTTTCTGCCAATGACGATGGACTTGAGTGTTTTGGGGGAACCGCCAACCTCAGGTATGTTGCCGTCGCCTTTTGCGGGGATGATGCACTGGATTATGATATGGGCTACCGGGGTATGGCTCAGTTTGTGCTGATCATACAGGATCCTGCCCATGGCGACCTGTGTGTCGAAGCAGGAGGAGGCACAGAACCTGAAACGGGCCAGCCCTTTGCGCTTCCTTTGTTCGGCAATGTAACCTTCATTGGCAGGGGGCCGGGAACTACAGGCAAAACCATTGAGCTCTCCAGAAATGCCGGAGGCGTATTTATTAATTCGGTTTTCACCGGTCAAAATCAGGGTGTTTTTGTGGAATACAATGAAAACCCGGATAACTCGTACACCCGCTTCACTGCAGGTGAATTGCGTCTGCAAGCCAATCTGTTTTTTGATGTTGCCGGAAATCTGGAACAGAATATTTTCAATGTTTATTCTTTACAGGGTATGAATCTGAGCCAGCAAAATGCCGAAATCAGAGCCTATTTCAGCGCCGCAGGCAATTTTATCGGCGATCCGGGCTTAAACGCAGGCGATCTGTTTTACGAAGTTATCCCGAAGAACAACATCCATGAGAATTTGTCATCCCTTCCTGATCCCTGGTTTACCGTAGTTCCTTTCAGAGGGGCTTTCGGATCGTTCAACTGGGCTGAAGGATGGACTTTGCTTAGCCGGGAGTCGGTCATCGAATAAACGGATGAATGTGAGGGTCAGGCCCCGGTTCCCGTAATGGCTTCATTCACGTTGAGTACAAAATCCCCGATCTTATCGCAATGCTTTATCAGTTCACTGTAATACACTCCGTTCTGATAAGCGTATTCTCCTTTCTTGATGCTCTCCCTGTTTTCATCCTGAAGTTTGTCCTTTAATTGCCTCACTTTTTCGACCAGGTGGATGAGGATATCCTGACCTTCACCCGAATACTCTCTGCTGAGCCGGCCGCAGGTGGCCTCAAGGGTTTCGTCCACCTTGCCGAAAATGAGGTTCAAATGATTGCGCATATCCTGGGTAAACCAGATGTTTTGCCGGTTTTTGGCATCAATGATGTCGGCCATTTCTTTGCAAATATCACCGATACTTTCCAGGTCGTCGATGATTTTTAGCATGGAGCGTAGTTTTTTTGTGCTCTCAGGGCTTAGTTTGCTCTCGGTGATTTTTGTCAGGTAATCCGCGATCTCTACCTCCATGTTGTCGGCAATGTTTTCGTATCTTAATATCCTCTCATATAGACTGGTATATTTTTTCGGGCCTTTCTCCAACAGCAGTTCGGGGATCATGCCGAACATTTTGGTGATTCTTTTAGCAAATACATGTATCTCGCTTCGCGCCTGAACCAGAGAAAGTTCGGATGTCGACAGCAAAGTGCTTCTCATGTGCACCAGCCTGAATTCTTCCTCCTCTTTTTTTACAGGGATGATCATTTTTGAGATCCGGATAAGCTGTTTTGAAAAAACAGAAAAGATCAGGGTGTTGATCACGTTGAATACAGTATGAAAAATGCTCAGCGACAGAGGTATGGAAAGTGCATCGGTGTATGGAGAGCGGCTTCCAAGAAAAACAGTGGCGGCATCCACCATCCTGATTAAGTATACGAAAAACAGGATGGCCCAGATCACCCCAAAGAAATTGAAAAGAAAGTGAATAAGGGCAGCCCTTTTGCCGCTGTTGTTGGCAACAATGGCTGCAAGATTGGCTGTTACCGTTGTCCCCACATTTTCGCCCAAAACCATAGCAGCGGCCATTTCATACGATATCCAGCCTTTGCTGCACATCACGAAGGTAAGGGCCATCACTGCGCTGGATGACTGAAAAAGAAGGGTTAGCGCCAATCCTAAACCTGTAAAAGTAAGTATGGAACCTGTCCCTGAATCTGAATAACTGCCCAGGGTTTTCAGCAGCGCTGACTCAGCGTTGATGGAAGGCATGCTTTCTTTGAGAAATCCCAATCCCAGGAAAAGAATCCCGAACCCGAGGATAAATTCTCCCCATGACCTGATTCTTGTTTTCGAAAAATAGATCAGCGGAAGGCTGAGCGCCAGCAGCGGCAGCAGGATCGTGGAGAGATTGAATTTGAATCCCAGGTAGGCCACGAGCCATCCGGTGGCGGTGGTACCGATGTTAGCGCCCATAATCAACCCCACTGATTCAGTGAGGGAAAGCAGGCCTGCATTCACAATACTCACCACCATTACGGTCACCGCTGATGATGATTGCAATGTGCCGGTGACCATAATGCCTGTGGCTACCGCTTTCAGCCTGCTCGATGTCACCGAGGCCAGAATGTTCCTGAGCCTGTTGCCGGCAACTCTCTGCAGCGCCTCGCTCATGAGCTTCATCCCAAAAAGAAAAAGGCTCAACGCGCCAATAACCGATAATACTTTTAAAATGATCATGAAAAAAATTGCGGCTTTAATCCTTTCTGTTTATTAATCCCGGAAAGCCGGGTTTCAGAATGGCCTGCAATTCGTCAAAAGTAAAAAAAAGCTCTGTAACTCCGGTGGAATAGGGGGCGATTTCATACACATTATATATAAATCCTATCCCGCTGTGATTGATGTAGAAACGGCCCGGATTGCTGATGGTGTCCACAAAAAAACCGCTTGACGACAGCCATTCCCCCTCCTGTATCCCGTTCATTTTTCTTAATTTGTTATTGAGAAGTTGCTCTAAAACAGTGGAATAATCCTCAATAAAAATGTCATCTTCGGTGAGTGGCCTGCCATCGGTGAGGGAAATATTGACAAAATTGCTCATGGTGAGCCCGTGTGCCCCTCCGGTAAACACGTATTTGTCGAAGCGGAGGCTGAGCAGCCCGTTCTCATTGCAGACGACAGCCATGTTGTATTTGTTTTCCCAGTTGAATGAAGAGGCGTTTTCCATGTTTTCTATGCCCTCAGTGGCAAGGATATATGAATTGATAAATGCATTGCCTATTTTATCGCCGGCTGAAGCGGGATTTTCCGTTTCTTCATCTGCAGAGAGCAAATCCATCACGGCATGGTTCACCGGACCGGCCAAAGCGCCGGAGCCCTCACATGCCCACAGCAGCAACGCTTCGAATAGGGCAACAGGTGAACCGGCGCCCGGGTGCAGCGGGTGCTGTTTTTTTATTTGCTGCAGGCACAAAGGTATGCTGCCATCGGAATAATCCTCGGTAAGTATCACACTGAGCGGTTTTTTTTCATCTTTTTGTTTCCAGGTGCCTGAGCATGTGTCATTTACGGCGCACTCAATGGTAAACACCGATATCCCCTCTGAGAATTCGGAAACGCTGAAGCCGTTGTCCGTGGCAGTCCCGCTCAAAGGAATGATTTTCCCTGTCCTGAGGGCGCCGCTTTCATCATGATCATGAAAAAAGTAGTAATAATGACCATGAACCATTTTGCCTTCGGAGATAATATCCATCGATAATTTCAGGCCCCCTTCAATTTCGCCGGTGAAGTGCTTGTAGTACTGACCCCGGATAAACAATGGCTGCAGTGAAAAAACAAAGGTGATAAGGGTCATCGCCGTCCAAAAACTGCCGGCAGGGATGTTTGAAACATTAATTTTCATTGATTTAAGGATCAATTCAGACCTAAATCCCGGATCATCGCCTGTAATTTTCTTTCCAGCTCTTCCTTCACGGAATAGTAATCACGGGCTTCAGGCAGCTTGCCTTTAACGCTGAAGTAGTACTTGATTTTAGGTTCAGTGCCTGAGGGCCTTACCGATATCTTACTGCCGTCTTCAACCAGGAACTGCAGCACATTGGATTTGGGTTGATGTATTGGCTTTTCAGCGCCTGAAAGCAAATCTTTCTCCTTTCCCGACTGATAATCGATGATGGAAACGACTCTGGCGCCCGCAATGCTCAGCGGAGGTGTGTTCCTGTAACCGGCCATGATCTGCTGGATTTCATCCGCCCCTTCTTTTCCTTTTCTCACCAGTGAATGAAGTTTTTCAAGATAAAAACCATATTCCACATAAATATCCAACAGAACATCAAACAGTGTTTTGCCCTGGTCGGCAGCCCAGGCGGCGGCTTCAGCGATCATACAGCACGAACTGACGGCATCTTTGTCACGCACAAAATCACCGATCATAAAGCCGTAACTTTCTTCACCGCCTCCGATAAAGGTTTGCTTCCCTTCTTCCTGCCGTATTATTTCTGCGATATATTTAAAACCTGTCAGGGTGTCATAATACTTCACCTGGTTTTTCCGGGCAATATCGGCGATAAGCTCGCTGGTTACCACAGTTTTTACGATAAATTCCTTCCCGGTGAGCCTTTGTTTTGCTTTCCATTGCGAAAGCAGGTAGTGTGT
>JAFGME010000124.1 GCA_016927695.1 Bacteroidales bacterium | reverse complement strand
GTTTGGAGTTTTTCATATTTTTCAATGAAAAAAATTCCTGATCTCCCGGGTGGCAGGTGTTTCTATGTGCAGATCAGGATCTGGCTTTCCCGGTCGATATCCCGCATGGCATTGATGAGTGACACCCTGCTGAATCCGGGAAGGTCGCGGGGCCTGATCACCGCTTCACTGATCATCCCCTGATCAAGAAGGAGTTGCCTCCTGGTGCCCCGGAGAAGCGGAGTGGAGGGGGTGATCCATTTTTGTCCGTCAAAGAATACAAGGTTTGCAAAAGAGGCATCTGTGACCAACCCGTTCTTTACGATGATGATGTCGTCGCAGTCTTCTTTCATGGTGAGCAGGGCCGTCAGCGCTGAGCGGTCGGCGTACTTGTGGCTGTATTCAATGCCGTTGGCTGTGATGAGCCTGAGTTTCCTGATATTTTGGGGTACAACTCTTTCAAATTCGACCTTTTCGATGCGTTTCCCATAGATGACCCGGCATTTGAAGACCCCTTCGGAACATTCGTCCGGAACGCGGATGTGGCTGACAAGGTTGATCTGGTCATGAGTATTGAACAACAACCTGCGCGACCGGTTCATCCTTTGGTTGTGGCCCGTGATATTCAGGATATTCCCGTTTTCAGTTTTTATGGTTTCAAAAAGCATCATTTCTTGACTGAATTTATTTGCAAAAGGGCAGGTAAACCTTGTCAACCATTTCGTTATATTCGTTTTGCGGGTTGCTGAAACAGGTGATCCCGCCCCCGCTTTTGAAAATCATCACATTCCCTTTTTTCTCAATGAACCTGATCATCACGGCGCTTTCGAGCCCGGCTCCGTCAAACAGCCCGAAGATGCCTGTAAAATATCCTCTTTCGTAGGTTTCGACGTTTCTGATGATCTCCACGGTTTTTTTCTTGGGGGCTCCTGTGACAGAGCCTGCGGGCAGCAGTGAAAAAAGCAGGTCGCCCAGCCTGGCGGGCCAGCCGTCGTCCAACCGGCCGCATATCTCCGAACTGGTTTGCAACAGCGTTTTTTCATTTGTCAGAATTTTCTCCGTGTATCTGAACCTTTTTACCTCCACGTTTCCGGAAACCATGCTGAGGTCGTTTCTGATGAGATCCACAATGGTGTGGTGCTCGGCAATCTCTTTCTCATCCTTCATCAGTTTCTCCTCCGCATTGTCTTCTGAGGCATCACGGGTCCCTTTCATGGGATAGGAAAAGATCATACCGTTTTTGATGCTGACAAAGGCCTCGGGCGAAAAAACTACAAAATCGTCCCTGTATCTGAGTTTGAATGCGGCTTTGCTGTACGAAAAAATCTCTTTCAGGTCCAGGTTTGTGCTGATCCGGGTGGGGAAAGTGAGATTCAGAAGGTAAGAATTGCCGAGGTCAATATTTTTTTTAACCTTTTCAAAAGCCCGGAGATATTCGTCAAAACGCACAGGAAACTTCCCGAAGTTGAAGGGGGTTGATTTCAGCGCTTCTTCAGGGGCATTGGTAATCCCTCTTACCTTATATGAAATTTCAGAAGGGTTTATTTTATCCAATGGCAATGCCAGAGGTTTCTTCATACCGAAGTCGATGATGAACAGAAAAGGAATGCCTTTTTTGCCGTATAAGTTAATCCTGTTGATCGTATTTTTGCAGGTCATAATCTGTAATCCTGTGCAAAGGTATTTAATCCTGAAACAGCTTTGAAAGTCCTGGTCGCAGACAACGATGATTCTTTCACCTTCAACCTGGTGCAACTGCTTGAGCAGTCGGGTTTGTGCGATTTTTTGGTAGAGAAATCAGCCCGTATCACTTTGGAAAAAGCGGGTCATTTCGATAAGATACTGATTTCTCCCGGGCCCGGGCTTCCGGATGATTTCCCGGTGTTGAAAGAGATGATATTATCTTATGGAAGCTGTAAAAGCATACTTGGCATCTGTTTAGGGCATCAGGCCATAGCAGAGGCTTTTGGCGCGGCACTTGAAAACATGCGACTGGTGAAGCACGGCATTGCAGCGAAAAACCGGATAAACGATCCTGTTCACTATCTTTTCAGTGGGGTTCCGGACTTTTTCAGCGGTGGCCTCTACCACTCCTGGCGTGTTTCACCGGCAGGGTTCCCGGATGCATTGCGGGTCACTGCCACCGACGGGGAGGGCAACATTATGGCCATCACCCACCGGAATTTCGACATTGCAGGCATACAGTTCCATCCCGAGTCGGTGATGACACCAACGGGCAATGCCATCATCAGGAACTGGCTGCGTGGTGATGCGGTTAGTCCTCCATATTGACATCTTTTCTTACCAGTGCGAAGTAATCGCCCTCCAGCGGCAAATAGCCGTATTCGTAGCAGAAATAGTAGGTTTTACCCGCAGATGTAGTGTACATGTTGGTGATAAAGGTGAAGTTGAATCCTTCCTCCAGCAGCCTGTTTTTATGGATTCTTGTTTTTCCGCCAGGAGTGAGGGATTCAAGTATCCTCCTGTTTTTTCTGATCACATGCGAAATGTTCCTGACATACCTGTTGGAATCCTGCTTCTGCCGGTTGTTATAAGTATTTCTGCATTGGTCGGAACAGAATTTTTTATCGCAGCGGCCATTTAATTCATAACCACATTCAAGACATTTTCTTTTTTTCATGAATGTACTATTAGGGTTTACAATTTTACAGAGGTCAAAGATAATGACAATCTTTTAAAAGTACAAGGCCTTAGACGAAATTAAACGACAGTAAACGAATAATAAACGAAAGTAAACGGTTAAAAACCGGATCGGCTGCCCGGGGCATTTTTACTTTGCATCGTAGCTTTGAAAATAGTCCGGACACCGGATCATTTCAGGCAGCAATTGACAAAAAACTTATTGTTAACTTAAAATTATTATGTTATGAACACATTGAGAAACAGAGTGCAACTGATCGGCAACTTAGGAAAAGACCCCGAAGTAAAGGAATTTGCAGGCGGAAAGAAGATGGCGCGTTTTTCCATCGCCACAACGGAAAGCTACGAGAACAACAGCGGTGAGAAGGTAAAAGAGACACAATGGCACAACCTTGTGGCCTGGGGCAAAACGGCAAGCATCGCGGCCAATCATCTGACCAAGGGCAAGGAAGTTGCAGTGGAAGGCAAACTAACCACCCGCACTTACGAGGACAAGGATGGACACAAGAAATTCATCAGCGAGGTGGTGGTGAGCGAGATACTGTTGCTGGGTTCGAAGAAGTAGCCAGGTTTGTTTTTAAGAAGGCTTTCTTTATGGAAGGCCTTCTTTTTTATTGAAGGTAAACCTGGATTTATATTTGGAATTTAGATACGAGACTGCCTCTAAAGGCTTTTAACCACAAAGAACACAAACCTGCCTGACGGCAGGCAGGGAAATCACAAAGGTCACAAAAGATAAAGTGTTGATATTAAATTTCTTAGTGTTCTTTGAGCTTTCCTGGTGGACTTTGTGGTAATGTCTTTTTTAGCTTTTAATAAATCCTCAGAAAATTCAATTGGAGAGGATTCCATTTTGGGAAAGACATATGTTCCCTTTGTTTTCAGAACGTTGTTTAAATATCACTGAATCATCAATTTGCCGCCGGCAATGAATTTTTCATTGATGGCAATGGAATAGAAATACAAACCCTGTGGAAGGTGTTTTCTGTTAAAAGTCCATTCATTTCCCGGGAATTCAGAATTTAAGACTTCCCTGCCCGTCATATCGAACAGCCTGAAACTGCAAACAGGTTCGCCTGGGTAATGCACTGTTACAATGGCCTGATCATTCATGGGGTTGGGGTGGATCTCCGCTAAAGGACTGTACATTGTTACCGACTGTTCGGCAGAAGTGGTTGTATCACAGATGGTCATATTCAATGGTGTACCCCATTCTTCAACTCCCTTCTTGTAATAGACCGGGTGGTATTCCTCAGTAGAATAAGGATCCGGTGGGTGTTCATAAAACGGACCCCCGAGCCCTTCGATGAAGTAATCGAATTCAATATAATCATAACTCGGAAAAAGGCAATCATGAGGATAGTATGACCAGAATGCCTGATAGTTTCTCTTAAAGGATCTGTTTGTGGTACTGAAGTATTCCTGGGTATTCAGAGTATACATCCATTCTTCCCATGCGATAGAATCTATGGTAAACCCTTCCGGATAAAGGTCAATGATGGGATCGGGTCCCAAAAAGTATTCAATACTTGAGTTGTAGCTATAATAGGTGTATGTAATTACCCAGGTATTGTTATTCCCATCGAAATACTCCTTCTTTTTATAACCACATTTGTACACTGTGTAATACACCGTGTCGAGTTGGGGGGAATAGCTTTTATCAAGAATATGGTGTTGCAGGTAGGTATTTAGTTCATCAAATTCTGTATACGACAACCTATAATGGGTGTGAATCTCATCCCCGATGTCAAAATTATAAACATCTGCTGCTGTCAGGTTCTTCACTCCGTTTTTCGCCTCATTCAGCCCGCATAATTCAAATTCACTGCAGAATACATTATTGTAGTTAATATTGTTGGCTATTTTATCGGGGAACAGGCTGAAATTCAGGGTGCGGACCAATCCGTAGTTCTGACTAAGAAGCAGGTATTTGTTGTTAACCTGGTTGGAGATGGCAACACCTGATGTGTCGTATGCCTGAAAAGTGATCTTTTTCACTTTGTCCATAATACCAAGGAACTCGTATGGAAAGATACCTTCAACTGTTGACAGGATGTAGTTCCCATTCGGAAAATCATAGCATTTCCAGGTATTGCCGGTTTCGGCTCCGGTTATGATGGTTACCGGCTCATTATCCTGGTTAATGAAAACAGATTCATCTTCAGGATTTACTATCAGCCTTCTGCCAATCCAGGATGCGCCATGCCTTGTGAAACATCCGGAATTATCGAGTGAATCGGCGATTGTAGGCCTGAAATAGATGATTTGAGTACCGTTATTAATGGAAACTGAATCGATTACTGCCATTTTCTGGATTTGGCCATCGGTGAAGAAGTATTGGCCATCGGTTCTGATGCATTGATAGTTCTGCGCCACCAAAAGAAAAGGTGGCAGTAGCAGTACAATAAAGGCAATGGTTTTTTTCATAGCAATACATTTTGTTTTGCAAATGCAAATATACAAAATATAGTGTCAAATCGCAATTGCTTACAGGTATGAATTATTTAACGGCTGGATTTTGAAATTAAAATTGATTTTTAACAAAAAAAAAAAAGCTGCCCCTTGTGAGACAGCCTTTTGAAATATGATCTGATTTTCTTTTGTTTAGCGGAGAATGATCTTCTTCAGGTAGCTTCCTTCTTCAGTGTTGACCCTCAGGAAGTAAATGCCACGCGGTTGTCCTTCGAGGTTGATCTTCAATGAACCGTTTCCAATGTTTTCCTTGTTTATATGAAGGACCTCCCCGTTCAGCAGGTCGGTAACGATGATTTCATTTACACCGGATTCTCTGTTCATTTCGATGATGAACTCTCCCGAAGAGGGATTGGGAAATACGGAAACGATCCTGCCGGCTTCATTTTCGTTTAATCCGGTGCAAATCCAGCAAAGCACCTCAAGTTCTTCGGAGAATGAACTTTCACCGCAGTCGTTGATTCCCTTAACAGAGATCTTTGCAGTGCCCTCCCAGTTTAGTGTATAATAAACTGTTCCCGTAGTTCCGGTTCCTTCAATGGTTCCTGCAGCAGCAGGTTCAATGGACCACTCATAACTTATGGCATTTGCCCCGCCGGTGGTCGAATAATCTGCGGCCACACCGGTGTAGTTGGTACAGACAGTTTCCGGGCCTTCCGGTTTGGCCGGAATCCCTGGCATAGGCATCACTGTTATGAAGTCGGGTTTGCTGATGGTATTGTTTTCCGTACCGTCGGAAATGGTAAGTGTGACATCGAAATCACCCGGAGTGTTGTAGGTTACGGTCGGGCTTTGTATGGTGGAGGTGGCTGGGTCGCCACCTTCAAAAGTCCAGCTCCATGAAACGATGTTCCCGGTGGAGAAGTCAACAAAGCTGACATCTTCGCCCTGGCAAACATCGGTGGTATTGGCGCCGAAATTGGCAATGAGATCGTTGGAGAAGATGCCGAAGAAGACGAGATATTCGGTCATCAGTTCTTCTTTGGTGGAAGGGGAAGCGCCATCGGTGAGCCCTCCGAATTCATGGGAAGCGCCGATGGTTTTATACGTTCCCGGATCGTAGGCTACGCCGGTGCCATAGGCAGGCGACTGGTTCTGGAAAATTTTGAAGGCCGGGGCAACAGGCTCAATATGATCTATATAGTTGTTTTCCCCGGTGTATCCCAAAGACATACCCTCTGTGAAGGTTCCTGTTTGTCCCATCTGGGTGCTCATGTCGCTGGTGCCATCGCCGGTAGCATTAATATTGAACATTGAATGAACGGGCGTCTGAGTGTCATAATACCAGGTGTCGCCGCCTTCCATGTAGAGTGCGCCGCCTCCATTCAGGTAATTGGCGAGTATCTGGCCTTCTCCCGTGGTCAGAACGTGGTTTGTAGCATAGATGCCCAGGCAGACAAATACGGAGGAGTACAGGTTGATTTCGGCAGGGAAGGCGGTTGCGTACTCAACGCCCACGCCTATATTCTGTATTGTTGTCTGCATCACCGGCCCGGAGGAGTTGTTTGGATCCAGATCAAGGATGAGCACCGGTATCTGTCCGACAATTTCAAAGAAAGTTCCGTTGCCTGTAATCCCTGAATTTGCTGACATTTCAAAGGTGAAATCCACCTTGTGTCCGGCCGGGGTTGCCAGGTCGGCGGTGACATTGAAAGAAGCCTGATTGTTGCTTCCCCCTGTGATATTGCCATAATTTCCCTGATTCTGGTTGATGGTGATGAAGGGATCGATGGATGCAAGTTCTCCGATAACCTGGAAAGCCTCTGATGATCCTGTGTTTTCAACGGCAATGATAAGGCTGACGGTTTCGCCCGGGTCAATTTTTCCGTTGTTATTGCCGTTCTGGTCATTGATCACAACATCTCCCAATTCAAGAACCGGCGCATGCCCTTCCACGGCAAAATTGCTCGTCCAGGTAAGCTCCGATGTGCCGTCTGCCTGCACGTCAATGATCACATAATGTCCGTCAGGGATGTTGTCGGCTACATCGAAAGCAAATGCGTCTGTTTTTTCCACCACAGCGCCCGGATTGATTGTTCCGAAGGTTTCAGTGGCATCGGTAAAGGTGATGTAAGGATCGCCGGATGAAAGAGTAACCACCACATTGTAAGCCGGATCGGCTCCCACATTGGTCATGGAGAGATCAAGAAGGATACTTTCGCCGTAATCCATCAATCCGTCGCCGTTTCCGCCAGGTATATCATTGATGGCATAAGCTTCCTTGATCACATAAGGGCCACTGGCCGGGATGATATCCAGGTCGGCCTGGTAAGGCAGGAAGTTGTGCGCTGTTACTGTCAGTTTTGCAGTGCCGGGATTTTGCACCGGACCATCGAATACAATGGTGGCCATGCCGCCGGCATCTGTGTATGCTACGCCATACACGGTCTGGTCGTCGTTGGTGATACATACCATAGCGTTTTCCACCGGTCCGTTGCCCATCACTGTGACAGAAAACTCCGTAAGCCCCAGGAAGATGGTCGGGTTATGGTTGACTATCATATTTCCGGGCTGCAGTGTCCAGGGTTCGAGGGAGGCATCGCCCAGCCACAGGTATGTGCGTACATTGGAGCGCCCTATGGTGCCGTGGACGTTCAACACGGTGACATTTGCAAAATTCGTCACATAGCCTATGTTGTAAATCCCTTCGTGGAACACGGCCTTGTACATTTCCTTGTCGTAATCGTGGTTCGGGATGGTATATGACGGGATGATGGCGCCGTTTACAGCCACGGAGGCAACGGGCGATTTCATGAAGGATTCGCAAAGGCAGTTTCCTGCATGCGCAACGATATCCATATTGTCGCAGCAGACATCGAAGAATACAAACAGCCTGTCGGTGTTGGTAAGCTGGTTGACATGGGTGGCCGTAAAACTTCCCTGGTTGCACCATTGCGCTAGTTCGGTGGCGCTGCCATGACCGCGGTAGTTGAAAATTCCGCAGGAGTTATTGTTCACATAGCTGACCACCTGGTCGTTGGTGTAACCAGCGCCGCCGTAAGCCGGTTCGAAAATGGGTGTCTGAAGCGCATAGGAAAAAGTGCGGATCTCTTCGCAGCATTGTGTGTACTTTCCCGGGTATTGCTCTTTATGGGCAATCAGGATGCTGTTTTCAGCCCAGTTGGTGGTTGATTCAGGATTTTTGTAATGGTCGAGGGTTTTCTGTATCTGCAGATCGAGTTCGGCAAGATTGTCATACACAAACCTGCCGATGGCAAGATCTGCGTAGTGGTCGTCAGGGCCGTCGAGGCAGGAGTACCAACTGTCGGAGTAGGAGGCGTCTTCACCGGATGGCGCCCACCAGAACATGGGTACATCATCCGGGCCGCCGCCGTTGCCGCCGTTGGGATAAGCATCGCCCACCATCAAAACATACTCCAGATCATCTGAATTATAAAGCTGTGTGATATAGTCCTTGAAATTCTGGGGAGTGTTGAACCCGGCTTCCATTACTTTCACTTCAACCCTGTGTCCCTGCTGGTTTTTCCAGTCAACAAGAGGCTGGATGGAACCCAGCGGGTTTGTGTTCGTGATGATCAGGTACTTTATATCGTTATTACCTTTATAATCAGGCATATAGCCAAGTGAGGAGAAGTTTATGATCTTGTTTTCGTACATCCTGTAAAACATGGGCGAAACCAGCTTGTCCCTGTTCAGGAGGAGGTTTCCGTCATATCCGTAAAACTCAATTTCGAGGGTGATTTCGCGGGTAACCGTCAGTTTTCCCGTGGCAGGGTTGTATTCAAAGGGCACGATGTGCAGTCCGGCCACTTTAACGTCTCTCCAGATGCCTGGATTGTCTAAGTAAACCTGTTTTCCGGGATAGTTTTTATTTTCTGAATAGAAGTTTTTATCCATCACAAATTCGTGATCCCACCCCCCCGGATTATCGGTGGTGGGCGTCTGGAACGGAAATACCGTAAAGTTCTCAAATCCGGTTGTTTTTTTATCCAGGATATTTATTTTGACGAGTTTGTTGTCCGGTATGCCGATAAGATGATTCAGCATGGGGAGTTCCGGTTTGCCGGCTTCCTTGGTGGTTTGGAAGGGGATAAGCTCAAGACGCCGGAAAGTGATGCCATCATGGGTAACTGTTTCGCTGAAAAAGCCCGGCAGTTGTATATGCAGAATGACTTTTGAGTTGTCCTGCTGCAGGATCGTTACATACGGTGCAGCGGCGTTTTCAGCGCTGATCTTTACCCAGTCCTTTGCAGCAAAGGCTGTGGCAGCGAGAAAAACCGAGAGAAAAAGTAAAATCTTTGTTTTCATAATCGATGAATTAAATTAGATGTATTCCAGTTTATGTTTATGTTTATTTCGTGCGTAAATGTATGACAAAAATTCCGGATGAATCGTTGCTCTGTGATGAGAATCTGAAAACCTGAAATATCCGGGAGGGAAGTAAAAACACCAAACAACAAATAATCGAAGTGAAAAGGATTAAAGCCTGCAAACCCATGTGAATTGCATTATTATATCATCATTCATCTTCCATCCCTGCCTGTCGCTTGCCCGGCAGACAGGCGTGTATCCGTGGCCTGCTTTTAATTATTGCCCGATAAATCTGATTCGTACCGTATAAGAAACAACCGCATATAAATAATTTGTTAATTCTATTCAAATTCCTTGACAAACCCTTTTCCTTTTCGTATCTTAGCCGTCGCAAATTGTGTAAAACAATGGCCGGAGAGAAAAAATCGCTGATCCTTATTTACCTGCTAAGTTGCCGGCTTCAGATTTTTTATTTCCTCATACCCACACCTTCCTTGCGGCAGGCAGGCCCACACCCACACCCACACTTCTCTC
>JAFGME010000123.1 GCA_016927695.1 Bacteroidales bacterium | reverse complement strand
GCGCCGGCAGGAGGATTATGGAAATCAACAACAGGGGGCAACAACTGGACCGTATGCGGAACTGATGACTTACCTACAATCGGAATAGCCAGTATTGCAATCGATCCTTCCAATCCCGACATCATCTATATCGGCACAGGCGACAGGGATGGTTGGAGCACACCCGGCATGGGCGTGTATAAATCCACAGATGGGGGAATTAGCTGGTCGCACATGAACAACGGCCTGGGGTGGTTAATAGTGACAAGACTTCTGATTTCTTCTGATTATCCAAGTATGCTGATCGCTGCAACCAATGATGGTGTTTATAAAACACTCAGTTCCGGCGCCTCATGGACCCATAGTTCAGGAATCAGTGGTTTCGTATCGGATATGTGCTTTAAGCCCGGGACCTTCGAGGTGGTATACGCCTGTGTGGATGGGCATTTTTTCAGGTCTGATACGCATGGCAGTAACTGGGAAGAAATATTTTTCTCTGGTGAATCCCATAGGTCGGTTATTGGCGTCAGCCCGGCTAATCCAGCCAAGGTACACTTCTTTTGCACCAAGGATGGAGAGGCTTATAAGCATTTTATTTCCAACGACAGCGGCCAGACTTTTCCGACCTCAATAACACCTGATTTTACCAGCGGCCAGGGGGGGTACAACCTTGATATTGCCGTTGATCCGACAAATGAAAATATTATATATCTGGGCATGGTGGGATTCCGAAAATCAACCAACGGAGGCAGCAGTTGGTCAGATATTGGTAAATCCCCTCTGCATGCTGACCAACATGCAATGGAATGGTCACCCCTTAACGGACGGCTTTATATTGCCAATGATGGAGGAATTTACTATACGGCCGATGGCGGCAGTTCTTACACCGACATCAATCAGAGGCTTTCCCTGGGCATGACTGACAGGTTACATACAAGTTTCCAGAATTCAAATATACTTATTTGCGGACAACAGGATTGCGGTACTTTTGTGACTACCGGGGGGGATTTTTACCATACTACCGGCGGGGATGGCATGGATTGCCAGATCGATCCGACCAATTCCAACATTATTTATTCTTCCTGGCAACACGGTCCTATAAAAAGAACGACCGATGGTACTGCGCAGGGGGCATCTTATCATAATATAGCCGGTTATGGAGGAATTAACGGAATTACAGATACCTGCGGGGCATGGGTGATGCCTTTTCAGTTACATGAGGATAATCCGTCCATTATGTACGCCGGTTTTCAGAACCTGTGGAAAAGTACCAATGTGAATACATCGGATCCTTCGAATGTGACCTGGACAAAATTAACCAATTTCAACGATGATAAAACCATGGGAGCCTTCTCCAAATCACCGGTGGATGACAATATAATCTGGGTCGTAAGGGGCTTGCCGGTGTCTTTGCATCTCACTACCAACGCAAATTCTCCTTCCCCAGCCTGGATAAATATTTACCTGCCTTTCTATGGGCATATATCATGGATTGAAACCCATCCGGAAGATGCGAATACCTGTTATGTTTGTGTTGAACAGAGGATTTACAAAACAACCAATTTGGGCTCCTATTGGGAACGGATAGATGGAAACCTTCCCGGCATCTCAAAAAAATGTATTGTTTGCCAGGCAGGAAGCAACGAAAACCTTTATGTAGCAACCCAGGAAGGTGTTTATTTTAAAGATGCAGCTATGGGAGACACCTGGGTAAAGTATAAAACCGGTATGCCTTCATGTGTGCCTGTTTCCTTTTTGGATATTAATTACGGAACCGTCCCTCCGACGCTATTCGCCGGTACCTGGGGCCGGGGTATCTGGAAAACAGAAATATACCCTTTGCAAAAACCTAACCTGCTTTTTACCAATGGCGCTGCTTCAGTCAATAATAACAACGTTACCATAAATGTGGGCCTGAAAAACGATGGCGCCAATGCCAGCAGCGATCCATGTGTGCTTGGGTATTATTTGTCGGACAATAACATCATTTCGCCGTCAGATGCACTTATTGGAACCGACAACATAGGAGAATTATATCCCGGAATAATCACAGGGCAGTCTATCCAGCTTGACGTGGAATATGGGCTTAATCCTCCTTTACCTGGAACGTATTATTTGGGCGCTTATGCAGATAAAGATTTTATCGTTGATGAGATAAGTGAAACGGACAACCTTTTTTTATTCCCTCAAACGGTAACAATAAACACTCCGGGTATTGCACAGAACGTTACTGCTTCTGACGGCGAATATGGAAATCAGATAATAATAGACTGGGACCCCCCGTCCGGTGCCACAGACACGGTTTATTACAGGGTGTTTAGAAACACATCGAATAATTCAGGTACAGCCCAGCCTATCGGAATTGTCTGGAACACAACAACGGCACAAACAGATTTCACGGCAGAGGATGGCATTGATTACTGGTATTGGGTGAGGGCATCCCACAATTTTCTGGGAGTTAACCCGGGACCATGGTCGGCTTATGACATCGGATGGCAGTATCTTGACCCCCCAACCAATGTACAGGCCACAGATGGCGAATACAACGACCGCGTAAAAATCACCTGGGATCCGCCACAAAACGGAACCTTTTTCAAAGTCTGGAGGAATACCACTTCCAATCCGAACACAGCCACTCCTTTAAGTTCCGTCTGGTATACATGGACAGATCTCAATGACTTAGCAGTAACATCGGGAACCTATTATTACTATTGGGTGAAATCGTCAAGGAGCAACTCCGGGCATAAGGAATCGCCCAATTTCAGCGCTTACGATGCGGGCTGGGCTGCATTTCTGAACCCTCCTGTAGCAACTGCCTCAGATGGCACTTCCACGAGCCAGATTTCCATTACATGGAACACTGTACCGGGTGCAACCCATTATAAACTTAATCAAAGTTATACCAATGATCCTCTTACTGCAACACCGCTTACTGCCTGGATTACAGGTACAAGTTTTAATCATGGTGCTCAAAGAGGGGTTTACTCCTATTACTGGGTTCAGGCTGCTACCAGTGTGGTCGGTACCATGGCCACCGGTTTGGGAACCGGCGACGCAGGCTGGAGAAAGCTGGAACCGGTTCAAAATGTGAATGCCCGGGATGGAGAATCAACCGACTATGTGCAAATCACCTGGAACAATCAGACTTATGCCTCTCTTTACAGGGTTTACAGAAATTTAAATCCTGTGTTTAGTTCAGCCACTCCCGTGAGTGACTGGATTAGCGCCATCACTTTTAATGATTCATTGGCCTATGCGCCACCAGATTATTTTTATTGGGTGGTTTGTGCCAATAATCCTGAAATCCCTGGTGATCCCGGCGCTTATAATATCGGATGGAGGAAACTGTATACCACCAGTGTAACAGCAAGCCAGGGAATGTATGGTGATAAAATCCGTGTAACATGGACCCCCGTTCCGGGAGCCGGTTCATACAGGTTATTCCGCGGTCAGGATCCATGGATCACCGACACACTTACAGAATGGAGCAGCACCCTGAATTTCCAATACGATGATTATGCCGTAACACAGGATATTCATTACTATTACTGGGTGCAGGCTGCCTACAACAATTATGGTAACAGGCCGGGTGATATGAGCTCCCAGGCATGGGGTTTTGCCGGTGAATGCGGTAATTATTCCGATGATCAAAACTCCCATTATAAGAGTTTTCATGGGGTGACAATCGGGTTATCGCATAGAGTGCTTAATACAGGCCCCTACTCATTGCAAAATCCCAGCCGGATACTCTATTTCCTGACTGATAATCCGCAAACGGGATGGGATTATGTACTTGGCCAGAAACAGATACCTGGCATTCCTGCCGGTGGATACCTCAATGTGAGTTTTCAGTCCATGCTTGATACCATTTCAGATGGACCGGTGCCATATGGCACCTATTATGTAGGCTATTACCTGAATATAGCGATGGACAATTGCGAAACCAATCAGGTCGATAATTATATTGTCTGGAGTACTCAGCCTATAAATTACACAGATGCCTTATTCGGGACCTACACCATTGGTGGAGCCAATCCAGATTATCCGAACTTTTCTATGGCCAACATTGACCTTATCAACAAGGGGATATCTGATAATGTTACCTTTAACATAAGGCCGGGATTTTATAACGAGCAGATGTATCTCCCTGCCATAAACGGTTGTTCAAATTCAAAATCCATCGTTTTCCAGGCTGAACCCGGCAAGGGTGATACGGCAGAAATTTCTTTTGCAAGTTTTGAAGACAACTTCACTGTTATGTTTGACGGGGCATCTTATATTACCCTTAAAAATCTTAAACTTACCTCCACGGGATACTCCAATTACCAGGGAACATACGGCAAAGTGATTGAAATCAAAAACAATGCATCCAATATCACCATCGAAAACTGCAGGATAAAAGGAAGCTCCGATCTCAATCATATCACTGAAGATATTGCAGCTATTTATTGCGGTAATTCAGTGTGTGACAATATTATAATTAAAAACAACCTCATCCTTAACGGATCATGGGGAATATATATGGGAGGTACCGGTCCCGGGGCCGGTAGTACCATACAGGGCACTTTGATAGAAATGAATGAAATACGTGATTTTTCTTATAAAGGGATTTTCCTGAGATTTCATAAAAACCCTGTGATCAGGCAAAACCTGATATCCTATTCTACCACGCCTGTATCCCAGAGTTTTGGCATAGAGCTGGAAGGTACTGAAGACGGACTGACAGTTGAGAAGAACCAAATTATTATGGAACCTTCTTCAAATGTCGCATATGGTATTTACCTTTACTATTCCAATAATAACTCAACGGTGCGTGGTAAGGTCGCCAACAATTTTATCTCAATGATATCGTCGGGTAAGCCAATGTATGGCCTGGTTCATTTTGTTACTCAAAAAACAGATGTATTTTATAACAGTGTTAACATTTCGGGTACATCATTCCCTCAAAGCCATGCTGTTTTGCTCGACTGCGACGATGAAACCGGAATAACCTATGACAACAAAGTACTCAATAATATTTTTGCCAACCAGGCAGGCGGATATTCAATAGGTATTGGAAACAATGCCATTATCAATAATTATTTAAGTTCTTGTGATTATAATGATTTGTTTACAAATGGTTCATTTATAGGCCATTATGGTGATAACAATGATATAACAAACCTGGCCGCCTGGAAGGCCGCAACACCATTTGATGATCACTCTGTTGCTGCAAATCCTGAGTTTACTACTTATACTGACCTTCATACTTCAAGCAGTAACATTAACGGGCTTGCAATTCCATTGGCCGGGGTTCCCTACGATATTGACTGGGACTCCAGGGATTGGCAGTTCCCTGATATCGGCGCCGATGAGTATTTCACTCCTCCCCCTGATCTTGATGTAGCAGTTACACAAATAATTACACCTGTTTCGGGTTTTGGAATGGGCAATCAGGAACCAGTTGAAATTGAAATTACCAATTACGGGAATATTGGTCTGGGAAGCCTTGTGGTGAATTATACTGTCAACGGAGGAACTCCTGTAACTGAGTTGTTCTCCGATACACTGGGACCCTTTGGAGAAATTGTATTCTACACCTTTAACACAGGCGCCGACCTGTCTGCTGCCGGTACTTATGAGATAAAGGCATACCCTTCTCTTCCCGGTGATGAAAGGCCATCGAACGACACCATGACTGTATCGGTCACCAATGAACCGATCAATCCTTACAACTGTATCCCGCTTTATGGGGCTGGTTGTGCTTATGGCGCCGATATTGAAAGTTTTTATTTCAATAACCTTGCTCATGAGTACACAGGATGCAGCCAAAACGCTTACGGGGATTTTACCAATATGTCTGCAACTATTAACCAGGGAGAGTATTATTGGGTTGGTTTTTCATCCCAAAGCGATAATATGTACCTTGCTCTTTGGATTGACTACAACGACGACATCATCTTTTCGGAAAATGAAAAAGTGAAGGACAGTTTGTATTGCGAGTATGCCGGCACGCAATCGTGGGATACATTGAATATTCCGGCCGGAGCAGCGCCAGGACAGCATTTGGTGAGGGCCAGGGCGGTTTACAATGAAAGCGCTATTCTTCCCTGTAATTATTACGAATATGGCGAAGCCCATGATTATACGGTTACCGTTAAACCGGGAGGAGGATTGGCTGTGTATGCCGGCGAAGATGTCCCTGTATGTTCCGGCAACCCAGCCGTGTTGTCGGCTTCCGCCTCAGGGGGAACACCCCCATACACCTACCTTTGGAGCAACGGGATGAATGGGCCTTCTATCACTGTGAGCGTTGATACGACAACCATATTCACTGTTCAGGCCAAGGATCAGTCGGGCTACATTGCGTTGGACAATGTAGCGGTATTCATAACCGATCCGCCTGAGTCGCTTCCTTCGACAAATTCCCCTGTATGTGAAGGATCCGACATTCTCCTCGAAGGTGATGGCGCTGCTTTCGGAATGATAACCTCCGAATGCCAGACCAATTGCTCATTGCCTTCCAACTATTGTGATTCCTATGCCATTGACATAATGGGGACATCGATAAACGCAGTGTATTTCAACACCATACAGAATAACCCTGCCGACAGTTGCCAGACATATTCCAACTTCACTTCAATCCAGACTACCGTATTAAAGGGTTCCGGCTATAATCTAAGTGTCAGGTCAGGAGGCTGCTACGGGGATCAGTATCATATTGTGAGCGCCTTTATCGACTGGAACAGGGATGCCGATTTTGATGATGCAGGTGAAATGGTTGCATACTTTGATCCAATCTTTTCCACCACCACGCAGGACACCATTGTTCAGGTTCCCATGAATGCCGTGTTGGGCAAAACCATGATGAGGGTAGTCACTGTGGGTGACTGGTCGATGGCAGTGGATACCGTACTCCCTTGCGGAACATACTTTAACGGTGAAACTGAGGATTATACCGTCAACATAGTTGGCACGGAACCAAACCAGATCACATCCTGGTACTGGTCGGGGCCGGCCGGTTTCTCATCCTTCCTGCAGAACCCGGTGATCACATCCGCAGTACCTGCCATGGAAGGTTACTATTCGCTGGAAGTGGAGGATAGCGTCGGATGTTTGGGGGCAGACTCTGTTTATGTTGGTATTCAACAGCAGCCATACTCCTTTGCCGGTCAGGATACAACCATCTGTGAAGGATCGCCGCTGCACCTCAACGGTTATGCTGAAGACTGGTCGTCTGTTGAATGGACCACTTCGGGTACAGGTTATTTCAATGTGTTCGATGCCCTGTCAACCTGTTATTTTGCGAGCCCCGGAGATATTCAAAACGGCTCAGTTATTCTGACACTCACAGTGTTTGCAAATGCACCATGCGTAAACAGCGCAAGCTCATCTTTAACCGTTACCATACAAGGGATACCCAGCGCAGTACTGATTGCTTCTGACACTACCTGCAGCATTTCAGGCTACCAGGTTGCAGGGGCTCAGGCCCAGAATTACAGTTCATTGTTATGGACAACTTCAGGTACTGGATTCTTCAGCAATCCTCAGGTTCTTAATCCTGTCTATTATCCCGGCCAGGCTGATGAAGACGCAGGTTCTGTTGACCTGACCCTTTCTGCCTTTGCTATAAATCCCTGCAGTAATGAATATCAGGCCGGTATGGAGCTTGTCATCCAAAAAGAGCCAATGGTTTTCGCAGGAAATGATACGGCAGTATGTTCCAATGAATCAATGATGTTATCCTCCGCATTTTCATCAGGCTGTTCTTCCCTGCTATGGGCTACCGGAGGTACAGGCAGCTTTTCCAATCCATCGGCTCAAAACCCTCAGTATTTTTTCAGTCAGCAGGATATTCAAACCGGCTCTGTGCTGCTTACCCTGACAGGAACAGCAGTTAGCCCTTGCACCGGTAATTCTTCATCGTTTTTCACCTTGACAATTACGAAGGCGCCTTATGTCTATGCCGGTGGTCCCGGTTTGACCTGCGGGAACACTTATTATGAGTTGCTGGATTCCGATGCATCCGATTACGATTCATTGCACTGGGAAACCAGCGGATCAGGCTATTTCAGCGACCCTGACATACTGCATCCGCTATATTATCCTGGGAGCGGTGAAACGGGGCAGGTGATCCTGGGCCTTTGGGCTTATGGCAATTCGCCCTGTGCGGAAGTTTACTCCAATCTGTTGCTTAACATCCAGCCGGCGCCTGCAGCATTTGCGGGCAATGATGGAACAATACAGCAAGGCAGCAGCTACTATATTTCCGATGCTACAGCCAGTTATTATTTCAGTCTGGAATGGACAACATCCGGTCTGGGGTATTTTGATGATCCGTATATCCTCAATCCTGTTTACCATCCTGACCCCGGAGAAACGGGGACAACCGTCCTGACCCTCACTGCTGTCGGATTTCCGCCCTGCGGCAATGCATCCGATCAGATGGATCTGGAGATCACCACTGCGGGCTTTTCTCTTGACCTGAAGGTATTCCTTGAAGGGCCGTTTATAGGCCCTGGCATGTCCGCAATTTTAAACACAAGCGGGTTTCTTCCCCTGACACAGCCCTATAATACCTATCCCTGGAATTATACAGGCACGGAAGCCGTTGCAGCCATACCAAACGGGAATGTTGTCGATTGGGCGCTTATAGAACTGAGGGATGCCGCAAATGCCCTTTCGGCAACTTCATCGGCTATTGTGGCCCGGCAGGCCGCTTTTCTGCTGAAAGACGGTTTGGTGGTTTCAACTGACGGCCAGTCTGTGCTGCAATTCAGCAATGTAACCGTTCAGCAATCACTTTACCTTGTTATCTGGCACCGCAATTCAATAGGTATCATGTCAGCTGTTCCGTTGACAGAAACAGGCGGAGTGTACAGTTATGACTTCACCACAGGCGCGGGGCAGGCTTTCGGCGGGTTAAATGCCCACAAAGAACTTTCCCCGGGGCTTTGGGGGATGGCGGGCGCCGATGGCAATTCCGACGGGCAGATCAATAACGGCGACAAGATCGATGTATGGTCGCCACAGGCAGGTACAGGAGGCTACAAACAGGGCGACTTTAACCTCGATGCCCAGGTGAACAACAGCGATAAAATTGACATCTGGATACCGAACACCGGTATGGGCGGTCAGGTGCCTGATATGTTGAAGGGTTGTTATGTGCCGGAATAGGCAGATTTGTTAGCAGAACGCTCAAGGACATGAAGGGTATGCTGAATCAATTTGAATAGAATTTTTTTTCACTTTTATCCAAAAACACAATCCCGGGGATTTTTTTTATTGTATATTTGCTTAAGTGTTATTTAAAGACCCATGGCTTATATTATATTTTGGGAAGAAAACGGAATATATATCAGGCATTCCGGGATTGTTACGTATCATGAGATCATCGAAATTGAAGGCAGACTTGTGGGTGATGTCAGGTATGAAACTTCAAGGTATGAGATCATCGACATTTTGCATGTTGAAGATTTTAGGGTTTCCCCAAATGAAATGGCAGCCATTGGAAGTCTTGAAAAGGCTGCTTCGCGTTACCGGCGTGAAAAACAAATCATCGTACTGCTCAACAACGAGGCATACAAACCTGTGATCGATAAATATTTCGAAGTTCTCAGCGCCACCGGATGGGAAACCATCCTGCTGAAAAGCCTGCACGAAGCACGCAGGTTTATTGCTGAGAATCCCGGCAGCCATTGAACTGAGAGAGTATGAATCCGGTGAAATGGTATTTAATCCGTCTTATCGGAGTTTTTAATCTGTTTGCACACCGAATTCACAGATGGGCACAGATGCGGATGAGAGGGATGATGGGTGTTTTTTATGTTATATTGCAATAATATAAATACGTATTTATTATAGAAAATCCAGACTTCAGGATAGGGTGCAGGTGTTCAGGCATAAAACAAATGGGCATAGCCCTGAAATCTCAAACTAAAATAAAAAATATGGCAAATACATACACCCAACCGTCCGTGCAGTACGTAATGATCCAGCGAAACGAACAGCTCATGCCGGCGGTCGCCACCGGCTGAATTTATTTAGCCTGCAATAGTGAGACAGACAGGGGTAAAGTCAAAGGTCGTTTCATCCCTCAGGCGGTCATGCCCGCAATTGTTTTGCCGTATTCGCCTGCTTCAAGTCTTTCTTTCACCACAGAGAAGGCTTTGATGGTGTATTCCACATCCTCAAGTGTGTGAACTGCCGTGGGTATGAGCCGGAGCAGGATCACACCCCTGGGTACCACCGGATACGACACAATGGAGCAGAAAATATTGTGGTTCTCCCTCAGGTCTTTGGTGATGTGGGTGGCTTCGGGCACCCCTCCGCTCAGGAAAACGGGGGTTACCGGCGATTCGGTATGGCCCAGGTTAAAACCCTTATTCCGCAGCCCCTTTTGAAGGGCGTTTACAATGGCCCAGAGATTTTCACGCAGACCGGGGCTGTTTTTGAGGAGTTCCAGCCTCTTCAGACCACCGATCACCATGGGCATGGGAAGGGATTTGGCAAATATCTGTGAACGCAGGTTATACATCAGGTAATCAATGACCTTTTTGTTCCCGGCGATGAATCCTCCAATGCCGGCCATGGCTTTGGCAAAGGTACCGAAATAGAGATCGATCTCATCCTGCAATCCGAAATATTCGCCTGTTCCTGCGCCTGTTTTCCCCATGGTACCGAAACCGTGAGCATCGTCGATGAGTATCCTGAAGTTGAACTTCTTTTTCAGCTCAACAATTTGTTTGAGGTTGCCCAGGTCGCCGGCCATTCCGTAAACCCCTTCGGTTATGAGCAGGATGCCTCCGCCCGTGGCGGAAGCCAGCCGTGTGGCGCGGGTGAGTTCCTTTTCGAGGTTCTCCATATTATTATGCGGATAAACAAATCGTTTGCCGAAATGCAGGCGCATTCCGTCGATGATGCAGGCGTGGGCTTCAGAGTCGTAAACGATCACGTCTTTTCTGTCAACCAGCGACTGTATGATGGAAACCATGCCCTGATAACCGTAGTTGAGCAGGTATGCGCTCTCTTTTCCCACAAACTCAGCCAACTGCTGTTCGAGCAGCTCGTGGTATTTTGTCTGGCCCGACATCATCCTGGCCCCCATCGGATAGGCCATACCCCATTTTGCTGCCGCTTCGGCATCTGTCTTCCTTACTTCCGGATGATTGGCCAACCCAAGGTAGTTGTTCAGGCTCCACACGAGTTTTTCTTTTCCCATAAACATCATACGGTTCGATATCTCACCCTCTAATTTGGGGAACATATAATATCCGTGTGCCTTTTCCATGTACTGCCCTAAGGGACCGTAGCTTCTTTCTATTTTTTCAAATATATCCATTGCAGCATCATTTATTTTCAATATGGCTGCAAACTTAAAAGGAATTTATTTGAATTTCCTAAAAGGGGTCGAATTATTTTGCAAGTCTGCGGGCCATGAGGGTTCAGTTTCTTTTGGTATCGCGGGTATATCCTCCATGATATCTTCGGATGCTTCACGGATAATGAGTTCTTTATTTACCGTCACTCCCCACATAAGCAATGTGGTTATTTAAAATCTGTAAAAATTACTGAATGGCAGACAAACATATCAAATTAAATCTAAATTTGCCTGTTAATTGGTTAACAAGAATATGACTTGTCAGTAAAACGAATTGGTTTTGTCAAAATAATTTGTCATGGGTAAATCGAGATTTCAGTCGTCACTGACCAAAAAATTTGTGATGGCATTTGCCGGATTGTTCCTGATCACCTTTCTTTTTGTGCACCTTGTGATCAATATGCTGGTGCTGCTGCCATCGGGCAATGCTTTCAATATTGCGGCCCATTTCATGGGTACCAATGTGATCATCAAAGTGTTTGAGGTGGTATTGTTCGGGGGCTTTTTCATCCACATCATTTATGGTCTTATCGTTCAGTTCCAGAACTGGCTGGCCAGGCCGGTGAGGTACAGGGTTGAGGGATGGTCGCACACTTCACCCTTTTCTAAGTTTATGATCCATACTGCGGTCATCGTTTTTATCTTCCTGGTATTGCACATCATAGATTTCTATTTTAAGGCAAAGTTTTTAGGGGCCGCGCCCCCGGTGGAGATAAACGGTAAGGAATATCACGATCTTGCCATTATGGTGATTGAAAAATTCAAAATGCCTGTTTATGTGGTTGTGTACATCATTTCTTTTGTAATTCTGGGATTTCATCTGCATCACGGATTTCAGTCGGGGTTTCAGTCGCTCGGCTTGAACCATCCTACCTATACTCCTTTTATCAAAGGATTGAGCCTGCTCGTTTCGGTCGTGATTCCGGCAGGTTTTACCATTATCCCCTTGGTGATACTGTTCGGAAATTATTAATGAATTATTGAAAAAGTTGAAATATGGCTACATTAGATTCTAAAGTTCCAAAAGGAAATATTTCAGAAAAATGGAGCAATTACAAGGCAGGTCAGAACCTTGTGAATCCCGCCAATAAGCGCAAGCTCGAAATCATTGTTGTGGGTACAGGCCTGGCCGGTGCAGCTGCGGCTGCCTCGCTGAGTGAGATGGGTTTTGGGGTAAAAGTGTTTTGTATCCAGGACAGCCCCAGAAGGGCACACAGTATAGCCGCACAGGGGGGCATTAACGCGGCCAAAAATTATCCCAATGACGGCGACAGCATTTACAGACTGTTTTATGATACCATCAAAGGGGGCGATTACAGGGCGAGGGAAGCCAATGTTTACAGGCTTGCCGAGGTAAGCAACGACATCATCGATCAATGTGTGGCCCGCGGGGTTCCTTTTGCACGCGATTACGGCGGTTTGTTAGCCAACAGATCTTTTGGAGGAGCTCTGGTTTCCAGGACTTTTTATGCCCGTGGCCAAACAGGTCAGCAGTTGCTGCTTGGCGCTTACAGCGCACTGTGCAAAGAGGCCGGAAAAAGTTCGGTGAAAATATATCCGCGCAGGGAAATGCTTGATCTGGTGATCATCAACGGCAGGGCCAGGGGCATCATAGTACGAAATATAGTCACCGGGGATATTGAAAAGCATGCGGCACATGCCGTGATCCTTGCCACAGGAGGCTATGGCAATGTGTTTTATCTTTCCACCATGGCCATGAGCTCTAATGGCAGCGCAGCCTGGCAGTGCTATAAAAGAGGCGCTTTTTTCGGAAATCCGAGTTTTACGCAGATTCATCCCACCTGTATACCTGTGCATGGCGATTACCAGTCGAAGCTTACACTCATGAGCGAGAGCCTGAGAAACGATGGCAGGATATGGGTGCCAATAAGGAAAGAGGATGCTGAAAAGATACAGAAAGGGCAGCTTCGTCCCACAGAGATACCCGAGGAAAACAGGGATTATTACCTGGAGAGAAGATACCCGGCTTTTGGAAACCTGGTACCCCGCGATGTTGCGTCAAGAGCCGCCAAGGAAAGATGTGATGCCGGACACGGAGTGGGCTCTACAGGGCTTGCCGTTTACCTTGATTTTGCCGATGCCATAAAGAGGCTGGGAAAGAAGGTGATTGAAGCCAGGTATGGTAACCTTTTCCAGATGTATGAGAAAATTGTGGATGAGAATCCGTACGAAACCCCGATGATGATTTACCCGGCAGTGCATTATACCATGGGAGGTATTTGGGTGGATTATGAATTGCAGACCACCATCCCCGGGCTTTTTGCCGCCGGAGAGGCTAATTTTTCCGACCACGGAGCCAACAGACTCGGCGCTTCGGCCCTCATGCAGGGACTGTCAGACGGCTATTTCGTTTTGCCATATACGTTGCAGAATTACCTGGCCGATCAGATCAATGTGCCGAAGTTTACTACCGACTCTCCTGAATTTGAGCAGGCTGAAAAGGAAGTGCGCGCCAGGGTGGATAAGCTGATCCATAACAAAGGGAGTAAAAGTGTTGATTCATTTCATAAAAGACTGGGCAGGATCATGTGGGATTATGTGGGGATGGGCAGAAACGCAGAGGGGTTGAAAAAAGCCATCGGGATGATCCGGGAACTGAGGAATGAATTCTGGAAAGATGTCACAGTGTCCGGTTCATTAAAGGGTATCAACACAGAACTTGAAAAAGCCCTTCGTGTAGCGGATTATCTCGAGTTGGGAGAACTGATGGCCATTGATGCATTGCACCGCAATGAATCCTGCGGCGGTCACTTCAGGGAAGAGTACCAGACTCCTGAAGGGGAAGCGCTTCGCGACGATAAGAATTTCCTTTATATAGCTGCATGGGAATACGGGGGAACCGATAAGGAGCCAAAACTGCACAAGGAAGTTCTCGATTACGAGTTCATTGAAGTAAAAACAAGGAACTATAAAGAGGCAAAAAGCTGATATTTATTCAAAAGATAAAATAAAATAATAAAATAACCGGCTATGAATTTTAAACTGAGAATATGGAGGCAATCCGGCCCTGAAGAGAAAGGCCGTTTTGAGTCTTACGACATCAGTGACATTTCACCCGACTGTTCATTTCTTGAAATGTTGGACATCCTTAACGAGCAGTTTGTGGCCAAAGGGGAGGAGCCTGTTGCATTCGATCACGATTGCCGCGAAGGGATATGCGGAATGTGCAGCCTTTACATCAACGGCAGGCCGCACGGCCCTGACAATGCCATCACAGCCTGTCAGTTGCACATGCGGAAATTTAAAGACGGGGACACCATCATCATAGAGCCCTGGAGGGCAAAACCTTTTCCTGTGCTTAAAGACCTGATTGTTGACAGAAGCGCCCTGGATGAGATCATGCAGGCAGGCGGTTTTATTACCGTCCATGCAGGCAGCGCCCCGGACGCCAATGCCATTCCCGTTTCAAGAAAAAATGCGGAACTATCTATGGATGCGGCAGCATGTATCGGATGCGGCGCCTGTGTGGCGGCTTGCAAAAACGCATCAGCCATGTTGTTCGTCTCCGCCAAGGTCTCGCAATATGCCCTTCTTCCCCAGGGTAAGATTGAAGCGACCCGCAGGGTGAAATCCATGGTTAAAAAAATGGATGAGCTCGGATTCGGAAACTGTACCAACACTTACGCATGTGAGGCCGAATGCCCCAAAGAGATCAAGGTGACCAACATCGCCAGGATGAACCGTGAGTTTTTTGTCGCCCGACTGATCGGTGGCGATGAATAGCCGGGTGAAAACATGCTTCCGGCTGTGTTTTGTTATTCCAGGATAACCGTCAGTTCTTTCTGCGTCCGGTTTTTTACCCTGTCTTCAATAATGACCTGCAAGCGGTTGTTACCCTGTTTCAGGTTTTCATCTGCCACGTAATACACCATGTTGTCCTTTAAATCATATTCTAATAGCACCCATTCACCGTTCAGAAATGCATTGTAAGCGCCGATTCCCGAAAAATTATCCTTTGCAGTCAGACGAATGGTGTCGCCCGGATGTGTATGTGCGGGGTTGCCGGATATGCTCCGGAGGTCAGGAACCAAAGTGTCAACAGTAAGGGCATAATCGCCGAACCGGCGTGTTTTACAGGTCAGGTATCCGTTTTGCCATTCGCCCGTGAAGGCTTCAATGTCTTTATCTGTAAATCTTACAATCAATGCTTTGCTTTGAAGCTCACGTGAGATGGAGTCGGGTTTGACAGAAAGCTCGCAATATTTATGTAATGGCACAAAATGGTTGTGGATGCTGTGGGTTGGCGATAACATGCCGTTTCGCCGGGGTGAAACCCTGTAATTTACCTGAATGTCCTCATAAAGCGCAAAATCCGGAGCAGAGAACCGGAAGCCTGTTGTATCAAAGAGGTTTTCCCTGTCAAATCTGAAGATGAAAAGTCCGGAACTGTCTGAAGAAGGAAGTGAATCATTGACACCGGCCTCCGGAGGAGCGCTCTTTACCCTGAAATCCAGACAGGCCACATTGCCGTTGGCATCAGACACCCTGACCGCCACCGTATGGACCAGTGAATCCCGGAAATGAAACAGGCCCGAATCCGTTACCTTTTGATAAATACCCAGCCTGTTTCCGGGCTGAATAAAGGTTTTCTGGATGCCGGTCTTTTTTCTTTTCAATTCCTGATAATCAATGAGACTGTTGATATACCTGGTTTCATCAAAGGAAACTTTATCAAAAGCCTGTTTGAAGTAAAGCAGCGAATCCAAATAGTACTCAATGGAGTACACCCCGTTTTTGTTGTTGTTATTGTTGAATGGATCCCAGGTGTTGATCCCGAAATACACGTCTCCTGAAATGTGAAAGGGTTGATTGGCTGCCGGGATATATCCGGCGCCGGCATTTTGGGTAAAGACCTTCACTTCACGGTTTTTTCCGTTGATGAAAGCGTTTCCGTCCTTAGGGTAGATTTTTATGAGGTTGATAACCGGAGGGGTTACATCTTCGATGGAGAATCCGTTCAGCAGGGGGTTAACGGGAATCTGCCCCGAAGTTTCACGCAATTCAAAATGGAGATGCGGACCTCCTGAAGATCCTGTGTTGCCGCTGAATCCGAGGGTGTCGCCTTTCCGGAATGTAAAACGTCCGGCTTCAGGAAAAACATCTACTTCGAAAGACTTCTGCGAAAACTGTACACTTTTAACATAGCTGTCGAGGTCATCGTTAAAATGCCACAGGTGGCCATATACGGATGTGTAACCGTCAGGGTGGTCGATATAAAGGGCTTTGCCGTATCCTGTGGCAGAGATTTTAATCCGTGAAACGAAACCGTCTTCAATGGCAACGATTACTTTTCCTGTCCTGCTTTCCGTCCGGATGTCGATCCCGGCATGAAAATGATCAGGGCGCAGTTCGCCGAAAGTCCCCGACAGGTAAATGGGTATTTTCACAGGGAAAACATAACCCGTCTGGAAATTATCCTGTGCCGAAACTTTAACTGACAAGGAGAACATCAGAAGTATCGCGATCAGCGGTTTAATCATTTGTCGGACATTTTTATGCAATGTTATGAAATGACTTGTTTGGTTTTCCATAATCCCGGAGCATTTTTTCACATAATTTTAAACATCCCGGGGAAAGTATCCTGTAAATAATTCGTTAAAGCTGTGACAAACATATCTTTATTTGGTTATTTTTGTGCATCATTAAGATAACCACCGGTGAGTAAACTGAATATTTCGGTCCTTTATGTCGAAGATGAAAATATCCTTAGAATAATATATGTAAGGGTATTGGAAAAGGCGGTAGCCAGGTTGTTTGTGGCTGAGAATGGCAAAGAAGGCCTGGAAATCTATGAAAGGGAGAGGCCTGATCTTATCATTACCGACATTATGATGCCTGTGATGAACGGCCTGGATATGATCAAGAGAATCAGGAACATGGATGAGCAGGCGAGGTTTGTGATCATGACCGCATACAGTGAAACCGACTATTTCATGGATGCAATCAGGATCGGGGTAAACAGTTTCTTAATTAAACCTGTGGAAGTACAAAAGCTCACTGACCTTGTTCATGAAATTTCCAACAGCATCCTGCTTGGTAAAAAAGTGGCAGAACAGGAGCTCAGAAGGAAAAAAGCAGAGTCAAACCTGAGAAAACTGAACGAGGAGCTTGAAAACCGTATTAAAGAACGGACCGCTGACCTGGAAAAGGAGATCAATGAACGTATCCAGGCTGAGAAAAAGCTGATGGAACTCAATCTCACCCTCGAAAAAAGGGTAAGGGAGGAACTTCAAAAAAGACAAAAACAACAACAATTGCTGGTTCAGAAATCAAGGCTCGAATCCATCGGCGAACTTGCCGCAGGTATTGCGCATGAGATCAATCAGCCCTTAGGCAGCATTTCATTGGGCCTTGATAACATATTACTGAAGTTGAACGCTGATAAGCTGCCTGCATCCTACCTTCAGGAGAAGATCAATACCATCTTCAATGACATCGAAAGGATCCGGCAGATCATCAACCACGTGAGGATTTTTTCGAGGGATCAGGGGGTGACGGAAAAAGAGCGCGTGGATATGAATGAAGTTGTCAGGAATGCTTTATCCATGGTGGCCATACAATACAGGCAGCGGGGTATCTTTGTAACCACCGAATTAGCCGGTGCATGTTGCACCATGGGGAATAAATATCGTCTGGAACAGGTGCTTTTGAACTTGATTTCCAACGCCCGGTATGCTGTGGCGGAGAAAGCAAAAAAACTGCAAAGCAAAGACTACAGGATGCAGATTTTTATCCGGACACGGGTCAGCGACAGCAAAGTTTTGCTTGAGGTGGAAGACAACGGAACAGGCATTTCCCGAAAAAACATGCCCCATATTTTTGAACCTTTTTTCACTACCAAGGATGTCGAAAAGGGCACCGGATTAGGGTTATCCATTATTTACGGGATCATCAGGGATATTGACGGAAACATTCATGTTGAAAGTAAAGTGAACCAGTTCACAAGGGTATTGGTAACACTGCCACTTTGTGATTGACCTTTTTGAAACTTAAATACTGCAATCATGGCGAAACTCAGTATTCTTATCGTGGATGATGAACAGCGGGTGCGGGACGAAATCGGGGAGTTCCTGACAGAAAGCAAATACATGGTGTTTAAAGCCGGTTTGCCTTCGGAAGCTTATGGGATATTGGAAAACAACGATATAGACATCGTTATTCTCGACATCAGGCTGCCTGAGGAAAACGGTATTGATGTTCTGGCAAAAATCAAAAAAAGTTTTCCCGGCACAGAGGTCATCATGATCTCAGGCCATGGCGATATGAACAGTGTGATCGAAGCCATGCGGTCCGGCGCTGCCGATTTCTTTCCCAAGCCGTTCAGGATGATGGATGTGCAGTATTCCATCCAGCGGACAACCAAATTCATCAGGCTCACTGAGAAGTTAAGGGAATTGGAAAATAACTATTCACTTCTTGCACGTGAGTTCCAGAAAGAGCACGGCCATCAGATCATTGGAAACAGCAATGCCATTCGCAATATCATTGGCCTGATGTCGAAAGTGGCCCATGTTGAAAACACAACCGTGCTGATCGCCGGTGAAAGCGGAACAGGAAAGGAGCTGGTAGCCAGGGGAATACATTATCTGAGCAGTCGAAAGGACAATTTCTTCCACACGGTGAACTGTTCCGCCATACCGGAAACCCTTTTTGAAAGTGAATTTTTTGGTCACAGAAAAGGATCATTTACCGGGGCGATCGAAAACAAAGCCGGATGGTTTGAAATTGCCAACAAAGGCACACTCTTTCTTGATGAAATAGGGGATATGCCCCTGCTTCAGCAGGCAAAACTCCTCAGGGTACTCGAAGAAAAAAGCGTTTCACGCATCGGCTCAAGGGAAAAAATCAATGTCGATGTAAGGGTAATCGCTGCTTCAAACCAGGAACTGCTAAAGATGGGTCACGAAAAAAAATTCAGGCTCGACCTTTACCACCGCCTGAGTTCCTTTGTCATCAGCATACCTCCCCTCAGGGAACACCGTGAGGATATTCCGGCCCTCTTTTCCTACTTTGTCAGGCTCTATTCCGAAAGGCTGGGGAAAAACATCCAGAAATATGACAAGGCCATTATTGCACAATTAAATAAGTACGATTTTCCGGGCAATATAAGGGAACTCAGGAATATGGTGGAAAGGGCGATCATTATCAATGAAACCGGTCACCTGGGCCTTGCCGACTTTAACTTCGATCCCTCGGAGGTGGTCAGGGATACTGTGGATGCAGATGTGCCTGCTTTCGATATTTTTGATCTGGAAGCCTCTGAGAAAATACTTATCCGGAAAGCGCTTGAAAAGTCCAATTTCAATAAATCCAAAGCTGCGGAATTGCTGAAGATTTCGTGGCAATCGCTGGACAGAAGGATAAAAAAGTTCGGCCTTTGAGTGTTTCTTTCACTGCCGGAAGAAATCATATATGTGAGGTGTGAAAACCATGATTCCTGCAATCAGCGCTCCGATGGCAGTGACCAGTACCGCCCCGGCCGCCATGTCTTTCGCCATTCCCGCTTTTTTATGAAACTCAGGTGAGATCAGGTCAGTGAATGCCTCAAGTGATGAGTTGATCAGTTCTGCGGCCAGAACAAGGACAATGCTGAACAGAACGGCAAACCACGAAAGGGTATCTATATGGCAAACAATGCCCCCGGCAATGGCCAGGACGGACGCAACAAGATGAATCTTCATGTTGGGTTCCCTCTGCAGGGCACTCTTTATTCCCCTGAGGGCAAACAGAAACATCATTAAACGTTTTCCCGGCATATTCATGAGATGATATAAAATCAATAATCGATGTGATTTTTAATCTGACGATAATGACTGTCAGACAAAGATACAATAATCGGGCAAAGCCGGGATGGTCCGATAAAAAAAAGCTGCCCGTACCGGACAGCTTTTTTCGGGATTATCATTATACCCTTTTTTCTTTGATTCTCGCTTTTTTGCCTCTGAGTCCGCGGAGGTAGAAAATTCTTGCCCGGCGAACAACCCCCCTTTTATTTACCGCAATTTCTTCGATAAAAGGAGATGCAATCGGGAATATCCTTTCCACACCCACATTTCCTGATATTTTTCTTACGGTGAAAGTGGCAGTGGAACCTGAACCTTTCTGTTGCAGTACCACACCCTGAAAGTTTTGTATCCTCTCTTTGTTTCCTTCCTTGATCTTATATTTCACGGTAACTGTGTCACCTGCCGAAAACTTCGGGAACTGCTTAAGTTCAGTTTGATCTTCAATATGTTTCAGTAATTCTCTCTTACCCATCTCACAAAATTTTGACGTTATTCAAAAGAGGGTGCAAATATACAGCAATATTTTTTACATCCGCAAATTTTGCAATTAATTTTTATTTTTCACTTTCATGATCTGTATTTTGAATGTCCTGATCCTGGTTTTCAAGCAATTGCGGGCGTTTATTGCGGGTTCTTTCGAGAGATTGTTCGTGTTTCCATTCATTGATTGCTTTGTCATTTCCTGATAAAAGGATGTCGGGCACCCTGTGCCCCCTGAAATCGTAGGGCCGTGTATAAACGGGGGGAGACAGCAGGTCATCCTGAAAAGAATCTGAAAGGGCTGAGGTTTCATCATTCATCGCTCCCGGAATAAGCCTGATGATCGAATCACAAAAAACGGCAGCCGCCAGTTCCCCGCCTGAAATCACATAATCCCCGATGCTGAGTTCCCGGGTGATGTAAAGTTCCCTGATCCTTTCATCAATGCCTTTGTAATGGCCGCATAAAATCATGACATTAGTCAGCGTACTGTAGAAATTGGCTTTTTTCTGATCGAAAAGCTCCCCGTCGGGCGACATGTAGATGATCTCATCGTACGTTCTCTGAGCGCAAAGGTCTTCGATGCACCGTGAAATCGGTTCCACCATCATCACCATGCCGGCTCCTCCGCCGTAAGCATAATCGTCAACCTGCCTGTGCTTTCCCGATGCATATTCCCGGAAATCCACGAGGTGAACAGTGGCAATATGTTTTTCCAGGGCCTTTTTGATGATGGAATATCCGAAAAAGTCCCCGAACATTCCGGGAAATATGGTAAGAATGTCTATCCTCATTTAAATAATTGTTACAAATTCCTGCAAAAGTAGTCAATGCGGTTGAAAATGCTGAATGACATAAACAAATGAACAATTGATATTTGCGGTTGTTTTAAATCTGAACCGGCGGATTTGCCTTTGAAAAAGTTTATTATTTATCATGAAGCGCTGAAATCTTTAATTGCGTATTTTTGAAGTCTGAAATATTTTTTTTATGAAAAACATTCTTTTGCTTTTTGCCTTTTCCGTTTTGATTGCAGGAGCATTTGCACAGGTAGCTCCCGATAAATACTGGGTGAAATTTACGGACAAGAACAACTCGCCGTTTAGCATTGAGAACCCGGGTGATTTCCTTACACAGCGCGCCATTGACCGTCGGACGGCGTACAGTATCCCTGTGGATGAGAGTGATTTGCCTGTTAATCCTGTGTATTTGCAGGGTGTGGCTGCCACCGGCGCCACCGTACTTACCACCTCACGCTGGTTTAACTCGGTAACGGTTTATACCACAAGCTCTTCGGTGATAGATGCAATCAATAATCTTCCTTATGTGCAATCGGTGCTTAAAGCCTCATCTCCGTCCGGAACAAACGCTGACCCGCAGGATAAACCTTTCTTCAGTGCAGAAGAATACATGGTTTCCGCCCCTGACGGTCTGAAATCACAATCATCGGCATCAACGTATAATTATGGCGATGCTTACAATCAGATACACATGCTCAATGGTGATCTGTTGCATGATATGGGCTACAACGGCAACGGAATGGTGATTGCCGTGCTGGATGCCGGTTTTCTGAATGCCGACAACCTTGCTGCGTTCGACAGTATCTGGGACAATGGACGGGTTCTTGGCTACAAGGATTTTGTGAGTCCGCAGGATCCCAACCTTTTCAACTCCCATTTTCATGGAACTGCGGTTTTATCCACCATGGCGGCAAATCTTCCGGGCGTTATGGTAGGCACCGCTCCCGGAGCGTCTTACTGGCTTTTACGATCGGAAGACGGCGCTACAGAGAACCTCATTGAAGAGCTGAACTGGGTTTCGGCAGCTGAGTATGCCGATAGCGTAGGCGCAGACGTGATAAACTCTTCTCTGGGTTACACAGTCCTTGATGATCCGGCATGGTCGCACACTTATGCCGACATGGATGGCAACACAACCCCTATTACCATAGGAGCCGACAAAGCCATGAGTAAAGGGATGATCGTGGTAAACAGCGCCGGTAACTCAGGAGGCAGTGCTTGGCTTTATATTGGGGCGCCTGCCGATGGCGACAGCGTTTTCAGCATCGGAGCAGTGGATGCCAATGGCAATTATGCCGGCTTTAGTTCTGTGGGTCCCACCCACGACGGCAGACTCAAGCCCAACGTGGTGGCCCAGGGTCAGGGCACAGCCTTTATTGATCCGGGCAGCGGGGGAGTGGCCTTTGGCAGCGGTACCTCTTTCTCTTCTCCAATCACTGCAGGGCTGGTGGCATGTCTGTGGCAGGCCAATCATTCTGCAAGAAACACATACATCACAGCCGCCATTGAGCAAAGCGCATCGCTTTATTCAAACCCCAACATGGAATTAGGGCATGGTATACCCGATTACGCTCTTGCCAACAGCATTCTTACCATTATCGGCCATCCCGATCTGAATCCCGAAAATATGACGGTCAGCCCAAGCCCCTTTGGCGCTGCATTCAGTGTGAAAATGCAGGATCAGGCCGAAATATTTTCGGTTTCGCTATTTGACATTGCAGGCAAGAAAGTACTGGAGGTCAGAACTTCGGGTTCCTCCGCGGAAATAGACGGGCTTGATGTCCTTGAAGCGGGTTTCTACATTGTAAGAGTTGAAACTTCAGCCGGCCTGAGGACGGGTAAAGTGCAGAAGCGCTGACCTGCCATAAGCATGAGCGCTAATCTTTCATGCTTACCGACTCATTATTGAAACGGCGAAGGTAAATGGCAGTGATAATTTTTTTTGTGTACAGCGGAAACTGGCTTTTCATCATCCAGTCATAGTACTGAGGCTCGCTCCTGAACACTTCTTCTGCAAGTTTTCCTTTGTATTTGCCAAAGTTAAACACCTCCTCGCCAAGGTCGTTGTAAACCAGATGCCCGGCCAGATCAGCGTTACGTGCGTGGTATGAAAACTCCGACAGTGCCTGTATGTCGTTCCTGACAGGGTATATGGTTTTTCCGTTTGCGTCCTCATAGGGAGTGTTTTGATAATAGTCGAGCTGTGCTTTTAGAATTTCGAATGTAGCCACTGCATCCGCCTCCGCGCTGTGCGCGTTGACGATTTCGTTTTTGCAATAAAACCTGTAAGCGGCAGCAAGGTTCCGGGGTTCCATTTTATGGAAAATATTCTGGACATCAATGATTTTTCTTCCTCTGAGGCTGAAATCTGAATCGGCCCTCAGAAATTCTTCCATAAGCAGAGGTATATCGAATTTGATCGCATTGTATCCGCCTAAGTCGGCATTGCCAATAAAGTTGGCCACTTCAGAGGCGATCTGCCCGAAGGGGGGTTCGTTTTTCAGATCCTCTTCTGTGATGCCATGCACCTTTTGAGCTTCATCAGAAATGGGTATGCCTGGTTTCACCCTCCGGGTGTAAATTTCTGTGGCATTGTCGGTATTGACCTTAACGATACTGATTTCGACAATCCTGTCGATGGCCACATTGATCCCCGTTGTTTCAAGGTCGATAATGGCAAGTGGTTTTGAAAGGTTAAGTTCCATAATTATCATTGATGTTAAAAAAAGCCATTCCGGATTTTGTTTTATGCAAGTAGTGAGAAAGTGTAGCGATATTTCCGGAATGGCTTATGGATTTATATTAAATATTTCGTTTTGTATCAAAATTTTCAAGATAACCGGCTATCTGCTTAAGGAACTCTCCGCCCAGGGCTCCGTCCACAATACGGTGGTCAAAGGCAAGACTAAGGATCATCATGTGTCTGACAGCGATCATATCGCCATATTCCGATTCTATTACGACCGCTTTTTTCCCTATGGTTCCGACCCCTAAAATGGCTACCTGTGGCTGGTTGATGATGGGGGCTCCGGTAAGGTTGCCGGATTGCCCGAAGTTGGTGATGGTGAAAGTTCCGCCCTGAATCTCATCGGGTTCCAGTTTGCTGTCTCTGGCCCGACTGGCAAGATCGTTTACATCTTTGGCCAGGCCGGCGAGGTTTTTCTGGTCGGCGTTTCTGATCACCGGTACTATGAGGTTGCCGCCGGGCAGTGCAGTGGCCATCCCGATATTGACATTCTTTCTTTTGATGATCTTGTATCCATCCACCGATGAATTCACCAGGGGCAGGTTGCGAAGGGCTTTTGCCGCTGCTTCAATGAATATGGGTGTGAAGGTCAGCTTTTCCCCGTGTTTTTTCTGAAACTCATCCCTGATTCTTTGGCGCCATAAAACAATCCGGCTCATGTCCACCTCATGAAACATGGTGACATGCGGAGAAACCTGTTTGGACATCACCATGTGGTCGGCAATGAGCTTTCTCATCCTGTCCATCTCGACGATTTCATCCCCTTGTACAGTATGAATCGCAGGCGATTCAACCTGTTTCACTGCCCGTTCCTGTTTCGCAGGCACGGTGGTTTTTCCCTGTTTTTTAGCTTCCAGGTATTGAAGGATGTCCCTTTTGGTCACTCTTCCTTCTTTCCCTGTCCCTTTTACTGCGTCCAGTTCGTCAGGTCTGATATTTTCTTTTCCGGCGATGCTTTTGACCAGGGGTGAGTAGAACCGGCTGCTGTTGGAAAAATCTGCTTTCTCAATCACGGTTGAATCTCCGGCAGGTTCTTCTTCCCCGGGATCTTCCGGTTGCACTTCAGCCTTTGGAGGCTTTGCCTCTTCATCGCCACCCATATCAATGAGTGCAATGATAGTCCCAATGGGCACCGTTTCCCCTTCGGCAAAATGAATTTTGGTGATCTTCCCTTCCACGGGGGAGGGTATTTCAGAATCCACTTTGTCTGTTGCTATTTCAACAATGGCATCATCCTCGGAAACGTTGTCGCCTTCCTTTTTCAACCATCTGGTAATGGTGGCTTCGATAATGCTTTCTCCCAACTTGGGCATAATCACTTCAAAAAGCGCCATAATCTGTTTTTATATGTTGATGAACAACCGTTTAAGGAAAAAGTTTCCGCAAATTTATTAATTATTGTCGTACCTACCTGAAAAAGCTTATTGTCTTCCCATATTTCTGAACCCCCTGATCATAATGTTGATGTCGTTGGTTACTTTGTAGTCTCTTGCATACAGCAGGTTCAGCCTTTCCATGGTTTTAGAGCCGAGTTCCTTTTCCTTGATGGCATCTGTGGGATAAAGCACTCCTTTACGGACAGAAGGAAGATTATGCGGTTCGGGAAGCAGGGTTTTATTGTAGCCCACCCATGATTTCAATCCAAAAAGTACCAAAAACAGGTTTTTAACAAATCCTGCAGGGTTTTTAAAGATGAAAAAGGAGAAGAGGATCAGAGGAAATAAACAGAGGGAAGCCATGATGTCTAAAAAACGTTTGCTCCGCCGGTTGTTGGCATCTGCAATGGAATCCAGTTCAACGATGTAGATGTCTCCTGAAGTGCTGATGGATTTGCTGCCGATGATGTAGAGACTTTCCGGAGGTGCAATTTTAACCTCTGTCTGGCTGGAACTAAGGTCCGACATCAGGTCGATGATCCTGTCAGCCGGAATGTCCCTGGCGCAGAAGATCACTTCATCAATGCCGTATATTCTGATAATTTCTCTCAGATGAGAAAGGTTGCCGATAAATCCTTCATGTTTGGCAGATTCCTCTGACACTCCTACCAGTCCGATAAATCCGGGATTCATGTAAGCCTTCCTGATCAGTTCGGCCACCCGTCCGGCTTCGGTGGGTTCACCTGCAATGGCAAACCTTTTGTTCATTTTGTATCCCAGCCTGAAGTTCCTGAACCTGAGCAGATGCAATATTAACCTGACCCCGGACATGGACACGAAACCCCATATCGCGCCAAACACGATAAGCGCCCTTGAAAACCGGAAACGTTCAGGCAACAATGCATACAGCGTGAGGATGATAACCGAACCGATGAAAAGACCTGTAAAAACCCTCGAAATTTTTACGGGCTTGTCATATCCTCCGCTCATATACACGGAAAACAGCCATAAAAAAACATACAACGGAATGGCCACAGATACCAGCTCGGCCGGATAGTGGCCCCCTCCGGGGAAAATAACTTTTTGCTCCCAGTAATTTTTAATCCCTATGATCCCTCCCGAAAGGAGCACGGCATCCGTGAATGGCAGGGAAACACTTGTCAGGAAACGGTTTGAAATGGCAAGAAATGCCCTGAAATATATGGCTAGGTGAATAAGCAGGGAGTAAAGCTTCGCATTTCTTTGCGAGAAATGCTTCCGGGCAAAAATGATCATGGCATGGTAAAAGATGACCACATAATTGACGCTGCTTTTTTTTGTGCTTTCACCTTTGTAATGAATGATCCTTGTTTTGGGGAAGTAAATATTTTTATATCCCGCTTTGATAATGCGGTAGGAGAGATCGATGTCTTCGCCGTACATAAAAAAACTTTCGTCCAGTAATCCGGTGGTGTCAAGCGCCTTTTTTCTTAAAAACATGAATGCCCCCGAGAGTATTTCCACTTCATGAATTTCATCCTTGTCAAGGTAACCAAGATGGTATTTCCCGAACAGCCTTGAGCCGGGAAACAGACGTGAAAGTCCGAAAATCTTGTAAAAAGCAACAGCAGGAGTGGGAAGGCCCCTCTTTGATTCGGGAAGGAATTTCCCTTTTCCGTCGACCATTTTCACGCCCAGGCCGCCTGCTTCGGGATGACTGTCCATGTATTCAATGGATTTGGTGAAAGTGTCGGCTTCAACGATCGTATCAGGATTTAACAACAGAATGTACTCTCCTGAAGCCTGTCTGATGGCCTGGTTGTTGGCTTTCGAGAAACCCGTGTTTTCTTTATTGGCCATGAGTTTCACTTCGGGAAAGCGCTCCTGCACCATCTGCACCGAACCATCCACCGAATTGTTATCAACTACAAAAACCTCGGCTTCAATTCCGCTGAGTGCATGGAAAACAGACTGAAGACATTGTTCAAGAAAGTATTTGACGTTGTAGTTAACAACAATAACCGATAATTTCATAAGTTCCAGAATACATCCTGTTGTGTGGCCAAAGTTAATTCTAAAAATTAATTTTCTGTCATCATTTGTGGCCAAATTGAAGAGGTTTTATTTGGATTGAGTTTAAATTATCCGGAGATATCGCTTGTATGTATCACATATTCAATGATATAGAAGTATTCCCTACAGACAGTTTATCTCTTTTATTTAAAAAGTGACTGAAAATTCACGACAAAGATTTTAAATTTGCATAAAAGTAACATAATACTTAAAAAGGTGTTACTACGACATTTCCGGATAGCCCACAAAGCTGGTTACTGAACTGATTTATAATTTTTACCTTCGCGCCCATGGCTCATATTGTAAATTTCTCGGAAGCTGCATCCATTGCACTCCATGGCATGATACTCATTGCCCGGTCAAAAGATGTGGTTAATGTTATTAAAATCGCCGAGACCACCGGAAGCTCAAGACATCATGTGGCCAAAGTGATGCAGCGGCTTGTGAAGGACGGTTATCTCGAATCCCAGCGGGGGCCTTCCGGTGGATTTACGATGAAACTTCCGCCGCATGAAATATCCATGCTGAGTATTTATGAAACCATTGAGGGGAAAATCAACATCGGCAAATGCCCTCACGACCACCTGATATGCCCTT
>JAFGME010000122.1 GCA_016927695.1 Bacteroidales bacterium | reverse complement strand
GAAGCATTGCATTATTTCCCGATGTTCCGTACCTGGTTTGGGCTTATGGGATTATGTAAGCTGCCCTGGAACGATGTGGAACCGGAAAACAACGCACAAACCGATGAACCCGCCAAAGTGCCTGAACATGTTGATAATTATGTTACTATCTATAAAGCTGTTACCGGCAAACCCTTCGACAAGCATGAAATGATAAGGATGTCTGAAAGGGTGTATAATTTCCAACGGATTTTCAATATTCGGCGTGGTTATGGCCGGCGTAAAAATGATGCCCAGCCTTACCGTGCGGCAGGCCCTGTTACCATTGAGGAATATGAATCAAGGGCAGAAAGGTACGATAAGCAAATGAAAGAAATCATTGGCATCGATCCCGCCGGCAAATCCACTGCTGAAAAAGTTGCCATCACAAGAAAATACAGAGAAGACAGGTATGAACAGCTTTTGGATGCGGTTTATTACCGCAGGGGCTGGACAAAAAACGGCATACCCAAAATAGAGCACCTGAAAAAACTGGGGATGGACCTTCCCGAACTGATTGAAGTCGTTGGGCCGTTACAGCAGGAATAATTAACCGCTTTGCTGTTTGTCCGGAGAGTAGTTTATGTTCTTCTCCCCTGTCTTCAAAGGTTTTATGCATGGAAGGCGATCATACCCGGCAGAGGAGATTTCTGAATACTATGTATGTTTACATTTTCAGAAGCTGCAACTGATCTTAGTATGTCCTGAAAAAAATAGGCGACAGAACCTGTGAAATGCACAGGCAGGCTTTGATAATCTGCATAACTGCTTACCGTGTTCAAAAAAAAGTTCCTGAACGAGCCGGCGACCAATTCGAAGACGAAGGGATGACTGATGTTTTCATGAAGAAAAAAACTGAAAAAGGCAAGGTATTTATTGGGAAATGGCAACCGGTACACCGAATGTAAAATATTCTCTCTGGTAATTCCATACTTTTCGATAAAAGCATTTCTGAGTTCAGAGGGTAATCTTTCGAGCATAAAAGCCGTACAGAGTTGCTTCCCCAGGTGTGCCCCGCTGCCTTCATCCCCGAAAAAATAACCGAGGGAAGGGATATTGTCAGCTATTTCAGCGCCATCAAAGTAACATGAATTCGATCCTGTTCCGAGTATGCATGCAATGCCTCCTGAATTTCCCAGCAAAGCCCTCGCTGCACCAAGAAGGTCGGATTGAACATAAATGTCAGCATCGGGAAAACAGGCCTCTATTGCATCTTCAACGATCACCTTATTGCTCACGGATGAACAACCGGCCCCATAAAAGTATATTTCCTTTATCTCTTCAGAATGAATGAAAGGTACAATTTCCTTATCTATGACCTCTGAAATTCCTGCCGTATCTATATAAAAGGGATTCAACCCCTGTGACTGAAAAAATCTTTCCTGATTTTTCCCGTAAATCCATACCCAATCCGTTTTCGAAGCGCCGCTATCTGCTATCAGTTTCATACAAATGTATTGATGTGTAAAATTTCCCGTCTTCCAACCCATAAAAATAATTATTTTTGTCATCATCCTGAATATTTATGAGAGAAACCGACACACTGATATGGGACTGGAACGGCACTTTGCTGGATGACGTTGATATTTGCCTTGATTCCATCAACCTGCTTTTATCCAAACGGAACCTTCCGGTTCTCCGCAGGGAAAGATACAGGAGTATATTCAGGTTTCCGGTGGAAAAGTATTATTCAGAGGCAGGTTTTGATTTTTCGGCCGAGCCTTTTGATATCCTTGCACAGGAGTTCATCGGTTTATATCTTGATAAACTTCCTGAAGCCGGATTGTTCCCCGATGCAAAAAACACCCTTGAAATATTGAGAAAAAACGGTTACAGACAGTTTCTTGTGTCGGCCATGGAGCATGATACACTCAGGGAATCCCTTTCCCTGAGAGAGCTTCTCGGTTGCTTTACTGCAGTTAAAGGGATAGAGGATCATTATGCCAGGGGGAAAACAAAGGCCGCAATGAGATTGATTGAGGAGTTTGGGCTGGATGTTTCAACCACATGCCTGATCGGGGACACCGACCACGACCAAGAGGTAGCCCGTGAGCTTGGCTGCCGGTGTTTGCTTATCTCCGGCGGGCATCAGTCGAGGCAAAGACTTCTGAAACTGAACGGTATGGTGCTTCAGGAACTGGCAGAAGTACCGGGCCACTTCTGTGTCAGAACCGGTAGTGAAATAATAATTTGAATTGAATCTTATGAAACAATGGTACGAATTGCTGTTTGAGGATTATGGTGAAGGATATGACCGTGAGAATTTCACTGCGGGAACCGCTGGAGAATGTGATTTTATCGAAAAGGAAGCCGGTTTTGAAAAAAACTTAAAAATATTAGACATTGGTTGCGGCACAGGAAGGCATTCGATAGAACTGGCGAGGCGCGGTTACCCGGTTACGGGAATCGATCTATCAGAGTCGATGCTGGCAAAGGCCAGGGAAAAAGCAAAAAATGCAGGCCTTTCCATTGACTTTCAAAAACAGGATGCCCGGAGCCTGCCTTTCATGAATGAATTTGGCATTGCCATCATGATTTGTGAAGGTTCATTTCCATTGATGGAAACCGATGAAATGAATTTCAGTATACTTCAAAACGCCTTTACTGCATTAAAGCAGGGCGGTAAGCTGATATTCACCACATTGAACGGTTTATTTCCGCTTTACCATTCGGTAAAGGAATTCACCAAAGAAAACCGTAAAGAGGGAAATGCGGACTACAGGGACAACTCTTTCGACCTGATGACCTTCAGGGATTACAACACCACGGTTTTTGTGGATGACAACGGAAGAGAAAAAGAACTCCGCTGCAATGAAAGGTATTACATACCGCCTGAAATCACCTGGCTGTGTAAATCAGCAGGATTTACCGGTGTTGACATTTTCGGGGCCAGGCTGGGCGCTTTCAGCAGGGAGGATCAGCTCACCGCAGAAGACTTTGAGATGCTGGTTATTGCGGAGAAACGGTGATGAAATGAATTGTACGGAGTTAGGGCAATCATCAAAAAATATAGCCTCCCCGTCAATGACAGGGAGGCCGGTCAATTATTATATTCCTAACCTGATTTTAATTAAATAATCCCCTGGTCGAGCATGGCATTGGCCACTTTAAGGAAGCCGGCCACGTTGGCGCCTTTTACGTAATTCACATATCCGTCATCCTCTGTTCCATGTTTCACGCAGGTGCTGTGAATGCTCTTCATGATATGATGAAGCCTTTCGTCCACTTCTTCCCTGGGCCAGTTCAGTTTCATGGCGTTCTGTGACATTTCTAGGCCGGATGTAGCAACACCTCCTGCATTAACCGCTTTTCCGGGACCGAACATGATTTTGTTCTCATGGAAAACCTCAACGGCTTCAGGGGTGGAAGGCATATTAGCGCCTTCAGCAACGCAAATACAACCGTTTTTCACGAGGGTTAATGCATCTTCCTTACCCAGTTCATTTTGAGTTGCGCATGGGATGGCCACATCGCATTTGACCTCCCACGGTCTTTTGCCCTGATGGAACTGGGCGCCGGGAAACTCGTAGGAGTAAGGTTTCACAATGTCCTGGTTGGAGGCCCTGAGTTCAAGCATAAATTCAATTTTCTCTCCCGATATGCCATCCGGGTCATAGATATAGCCATCCGGACCTGACAAGGTTACGACTTTGCCGCCCAGCTCCTCAATTTTCCGTGCTGCTCCCCAGGCCACATTGCCGAAACCTGAAAGGCACACTATTTTACCTTCGATGGATTGGCCTTTAGTGGCAAGCATTTCATTGGCAAAATAAACAGCGCCGAAACCAGTGGCCTCAGGTCTGACAAGGCTTCCACCCCAGTTCAGACCTTTGCCGGTTAGCACTCCGTTATGCTCTCTGACCAGCTTTTTGTACATACCGAACAAAAATCCGATTTCTTTGCCACCGACTCCGATATCGCCGGCAGGCACATCTACTTCGGGTCCGATCATTTTCCAGAGCTCCAGCATAAATGACTGGCAGAAACGCATAATTTCATTGTTGGATTTTCCTTTCGGGTCAAAATCGCTTCCGCCCTTGCCACCCCCTATCGGAAGTGTGGTAAGGCTGTTTTTAAAGATCTGCTCAAATCCCAGAAACTTCAGGATGCTCAGGTTCACACTTGGGTGAAAACGAAGACCTCCCTTGTATGGACCCAATGCATTGTTGAATTGTATCCTGTAGCCAAGATTAACATGCACTTTCCCGTTATCATCCACCCACGGCACCTTAAATGTAAGAATACGGTCGGGCTCAATGATCCTGTCGATGATCCCGGCTGTTTCAAAATGCGGGTTCTCATTTACCACATCCTCAATTGATTCCAATACTTCACGCACTGCCTGAAGATACTCCACCTCGCCGGGATGCTTGCGCTCGAGGTTAATCATGATTTTCTCAAGATCCATCGTGTAATGTTTTTTTAAAAATTAATTATTTCAAAATACCAAGGCAAAAGCCATACTGTTAATTAAATAACAGCGCAAAATTTCATCTTATAAATCAAATATCCAAGCAAAATCGTAAAAAAATGCAAAATGTGCTGTAATAAGAGCAATCCCGTCGTTGCCTGATCCGCTTCTACCCTATGCCTGGCCGACGGTTCAGGGCTTCCTCCACCAATATTCCAAAAAGTCGTTCAAGAGTCAGTCCGTGGCACCGGGCCATTTTCGGGACAATACTCTCTTCGGTAAGCCCCGGGATGGCGTTTACTTCAAGAAAAAAAAGACCCTCATCGTTAAAAATATAATCGAACCGAACCACTCCCCGGCAATTCAGGGCGCTAAAAAGCATGGATGATGTTTTCCTGCATTCGTCAGCCACGGTTTCGGGTATCTGTGCCGGGACTATTTCATCGGCCAGGGCAGGATCATATTTGGCTTCATAGTCGAAAAAGTCTTTTTTGCTCACAATTTCCGTTAATGGAAGCATCAGGATGCCCTCTTCATATTTCAAAAGACCGCAGGTTATTTCCCGCCCTGAGATAAATTCCTCCACAATGATTTCATCATCTTCGAGAAATGCAGTTTCCATTGCCTTTTCCAGTTCGTGATGTCCGGATATTTTTGACATACCCACACTGGATCCTCCGTTATTGGGTTTGATAAACAAAGGCATTTTCAATCCGGCCAATTTATCCTGATAACCTGCATCGCCCTTTCTGATCAGCGCTGACTTTGCTACTTTCACGCCCAAACCGTCAACAACCTGTTTGCAGAGGTGTTTATTAAATGTCAGGGCTGAGGTTACCATACTGCACCCCGTATAGGGCAGGCCGAGCATGTCGAAGTATCCCTGAAGTCTGCCATCCTCCCCGGGGGTTCCATGAATGGCAATAAAAATACAATCGAAGGTAATTTCAGATCCGCCCACCCTTGCGGAGAAGTCATTCAGATCAATGGCATCCTTCGACCCGTCACTGTTGATGAGCCAAATCTTATCCCTGCCTACCATCACATTGAACACCTCATACCGGTTTCTGTCAAGAAACTTCCGCACCACCCCGCCGCTTTTCACTGAAATTCCGGATTCACCTGAATATCCACCAGAGAGGACAGCGATTCTTTGCTTCATACGTTCAATTCAAAAAAAGCAAAATTAAGAACATTATTGATGCAAGAATCCGTTATCCTACTTTTCAATTATTATCTATCTTTGTCAGCATAAAGCAATAAAAACAAATTT
>JAFGME010000121.1 GCA_016927695.1 Bacteroidales bacterium | reverse complement strand
GCTGGCATCAAAGAAAAAATCGGTTTTAAAATGACCTGTCTCAGGTTCAACAATAAAATTTGCCTTGGGAGGTGAATATCCCTGTTGGATATTAAAAATTAAACTGTTTCTGGTTTTTTGTCCATTGAGACTTAACACTTCACATATTACTTTGTACTGACCTGGTTGTAAAAACCTGTGATTAACCTCCAGCTCATCTGAGAACCTTGTATTGAATATGGAATCACCGTCCCAATCCCAGCGGCAATGAAGTTTTTCGTCAGTTGGTGTATTTGTGGTTGGATTAATTGATATTGAGAAAATATCAGTTGTCAATCCATCGGTCTTTTTTGATACTATATCAAACCTGGGTATATATTGATTGTTTTCCTTCTGACACCCGAGAACCAAAAGGTAAAATAAAAAAATAATATAGAATCTCCCGTTTTTCATTTATCGAATTTAAGACGATCATAGGATATTTCTCCGCTAATGATTTCAAATGATGACATAGTCCATAACATTCCATTTTGCCCTCCAGGATATCCACCCCACAGACAGGTATCCCTGCCACAAATACAGACCTTTGCCGCCTGATAGTAATAAACACCAGGTTCTAGGGTAAATTCATAAAGTCTTTGGTAGTCGGAAACATTTGCAACAGTAATATATTCCTTTCTATATAAACTGTCTGCAGTATAGGCAATACTCAGATCGGCTCTTTTAATGCACCTTAAAGGGACATGCGCATCATCTACAGGGAAATATAGCTGGATTGTACCATAATTATCTGAATAACCATTGTTGCCAGGATTGATGATATCATCTCCATTATCGCAGCATTGCAACATTATTACAAAAAATGTTAATGATAAAAAGCTTATAATATTTTGTTCGATAATTCTCATCGTCAGTTTTCTGAAAAACCCAAATTCTTTGTATATGTGCTTGTTGCAAGAAAATATTTAGTAGTTTCTGATGGTTCAAGGTTTGGAACTCTTTGATAACACAGAGATGAAAACACTCCAATACCACCTGCAATATTTGAACTGTTTCGTATGATTACAAAGGGATTGGATATACCCGTTTCACTATTAACAATAATTGCCAATTCGGGTCCAGATGCATAAAACAGAAACTCGAAACTCACCACCTCACGACTGATACCATCAATAGGTTTTACCTGGTTGGCAACTGATTTCAGAAAATTCAATCCACTGATTTTCTCTTCGTAAATTTCCGCTGGTTCATTTATGATATAAAGTCGTGTCCCGAACATGCAATTTTGAAAACTATGATCATCTGATAATGATTCGGTATAGTTCATTTTGAAGAATCCCTGGTACAATCCCTCCTGGTCTCCTGCCTTCCAGCGTATATTGAGTGGTGAAATAGTGTCGAAACTTACTTTCCTGCCAGGGACATTAACAGGATCTATAATTTCAGGAATATCCAATACTATTGTTTCCGCTGAGACAATTTTATCAAGCTCATCAAAATAAACAAATAAGTGATATTCTTCTCCCGAGATAGGTTTAAAATAAGCATTATATATTTTAAGCCCTTCTGATGGAAATAAACCAGAGTCTCTCTCGCTAAATTCTGAAACCTCAAAAACAATTGTCTCAACCAGGTTACGGTCTTTCCATTTTTCAATGTAAACCGAAGCATCTTCAACCCACAACGTTGAATCAGCAGGAATCGTTGTTTCAATTCGTTCCTCAGATAATAGAAAGGTCTTTCCTACCCTGACAAACTGTTCTTCTTCAAGTGGATTTAGAAGACAATAGACTACTGGGATTGCGTTGCCTTCTCCCTGGATATCTAAATCATTGCTGCAACTGGCAATTATCACCAAAAAAAGATAGAACAGCTTTTTCATAGAAAAAACTTTTAGTCTAATGTTTAAGCCCCCTATTAATCGGACTATTTAGTTTTCGACATCTAATTTACTAATTTCTTCATAATATTGCACTGGCTGTCATTTGTTGGAACCTCCCCAAATGCTGTAATGATACAGGTTTGGACTGCGCTGTTAACCATGCTTTTGGTCACCTTTCTCAAAGTAAAAGCGGAATATGAATGGCATCTTTCCAATCTGATTACCTTTCTCTGTAACCATTTTCATTAGAAATCCAGATGTCCACGAAAATTCTATAGATGTTTCTTACCTGAAAGATGGTATTTATTTGCTGAAATTAGAACATGATAACGGCAGTATAATAATAAAATTTATTGTTTCGAGATAAAGATATTCCTATTAAAACTAACAGTATGATAAAGAATATTCGTTTACTGAAAGTTTTCCTTGTTCTAATTGTATTGTCTGAATCTGCCAATGGAGTAGTGGAGGATTTCAGTTTAACAATCCGAGTCCTGGGAAATTGAAATGCCTAAAATCCCCCAGGCAATTATTTGAAAGATCTTCTAAAAAATCGAAATAAAAATAGTGCAGTAAATTGTCATTAAAGTTCCTGCATGCAGCAAAATTTCTGAGTATTTTAGGTGTCAAAAGCTTTAAATTATGAATACCCTCATCCTTCCTTCAAAATTACTGCTTGGTTTGGCTCTGCTGTCAACTTTCATCTTCGCTGGCAGCTGCAATAACACAAGCCCTGAACTGAAACCAAATATCATTATTATCTTCACCGACGACCAGGGCTATGCCGATGTTGGGGTATACGGTGCTGAGGGATTTGTAACCCCCAATATTGATGCAATGGCTTCAGGGGGCATGAGATTTACGGATTTTTATGTCGGCTCGCCGGTATGCTCACCTTCCAGGGCTGCATTACTTACCGGCTGCTATCCCCAGAGGGTTGGTATCCCCGCAGTGCTTTTTCCCGAACATGTAAACGATGAATGGTATCCTGAAGACAGGAAAACAAAGACCGGCATACACCAGGACGAGCTGACGCTTGCCGAGATGCTAAAGGCCAATGGCTACGCTACAGGATGTTTCGGGAAATGGCACCTGGGCCACCATAAACAATTCCTGCCTTTACAACAGGGGTTTGATGAATATTTTGGCCTACCGTATTCAAACGACATGAGGCCGGGCAATAATCCGGGCCCAAACCCATACCCACCCCTTCCCCTTATGGATGGTAATCAGGTGCATAGATTTATGCAAGATGACCAGTCGATGCTTACCCGTGAATATACCGAAAAAGCCATAGACTTTATCAAAAGGCATAAAGAAGGCCCTTTCTTTGTCTACCTCCCACATACAATGCCGCATATCCCACTGTATATATCCGGGCAGTTTGCCGGCAAATCAGAATACGGCATTTATGGAGATGTAATAGAAGAAATTGACTGGTCGGTGGGTCAAATAAACCAAACTCTGGAAGAGCTTGGAATAAGTGAGAATACCTGGGTCACCTTTGCCACTGACAATGGGCCATGGCTGATCTTTGGCGCCCATGGCGGATTGGCAAAGCCCCTGAGGGAGGGAAAATTTACTACCTTTGAAGGTGGAATGCGTGTACCCTGTATCATGAAATGGCCCGGCACAATACCGGCAGGAAAAGAGTGCTCTGAAATGGCCGCAACAATCGATCTCCTGCCAACTATCGCAAAAATTACGGGATCCGAACTTCCGGTAAACAAGATTGACGGTAATGATATCAGTAACCTGATATTGGGGGAAAAAGATGCAGTCAGCCCCACCGATGCCTACTATTACTACAATGGATGGGAACTGCAGGCCGTGCGCAGCGGCAAATGGAAACTTCACCTGCCCCATAAGTATTCGGCAGTTGTGGAAGCCGAAGACGGAAACCGCTACGGACGCAAAGGCATCCCTTCTGAAATAGGATTATCTTTGTTTAATCTGGAGGAAGACATCTCCGAGAGCATAAATGTTGCCGGTAAGTACCCGGAAGTAGTAAATGAACTCCTGAAGAAAGCTGAGGCCATGAAAAAGGAACTCGGCAACAGCGAGGACACGGGCGAAGGAAAGCGAAAGGCAGGATGGCAGAAACAGGAACAACATACATCCCAAAACTAAAAATAATTATGAAACGTAAAATCTTTCTCGGCTTTGCCATGATCGCAGTTTGTTCGGTAAATTCATTTTCTCAATTACATACCAACCAGAACATTTTCAGGCAATTAACTGAAGAACTGCCTTCACCGAACAGTTACCGTACAGCAAGCGGACGCCCCGGGCCCGACTATTTCCAGCAGCAGGTTGACTATGTGATGAATATCGTTCTGGATGAGCAGGAACAGACAATTTCGGGCACGGAAGCCATAACATATCATAACAACTCACCTGAAACATTAAGCTATCTGTGGATCCAGCTCGACCAGAACATCAGGGAGCAAAATTCCTTCGGCAGCAAAATTGCGGCTTCCAGCATGAACAATAGGGAGCATATCTCCAAAATTATGCGCATGAACGATGATTTTGACGGCGGGTTTAAGATCGAATCCGTTACCGACATTGCAGGTAACAGCATTGAAACGGTTAAGAATCATACCATAATGAAAGTTATCCTGACTAACCCTGTCGGTCCGGGTAAAACTGCAAAACTCAACATCAAATGGCATTATAATATCAACAACCTCAAAAAGAACTGGGGGCGGTCGGGATACGACCCTTATGAAGGACAGGATGAAGGTGTTTATGCCATAGCCCAGTTCTACCCGCGCCTGTGTGTTTATAACGATTACGGCTGGCAGATAAAACAGTTTGTCAGCGCTGAATTTGCCCTTGAGTTTGGCAATTTTGACGTTACAATCACCGCCCCTGCCGATCACATTGTTGCAGCCACCGGAGAGCTGCAGAACAGCAAAGAAGCCCTGTCAACCCAAATGATCCAGAGGCTTGAGCAGGCCCGGAAATCAGATAAACCGGTATTTATTGTAACGGAGGATGAGGCAGGGGAAAATGAAAAATCACGAAGCGAAAACAGCAGGAAATGGCATTTCAAGGCTGAAATGGTTCGTGATTTTGCCTTTGCCAGTTCCCGCAAATTCATCTGGGATGCCATGAGCGTGCCCTTTGAGAAAAACAACGTGCTGGCAATGTCATTCTACGCCAAGGAAAGCAATCCTCTATGGAGCAAGTTTTCCACCAAGACAATTGCACATACGTTGAGAAGTTACTCAAAATACACATTCGATTACCCCTATCCTGTTGCCCAGTCGGTTGATGCCAGCATGGGGATGGAGTACCCGATGATCGCCTTTAACGGGGGCAGGCCAAATCCGGATGGAAGTTACGAAAAAGGGACCAGGGATTGGGTGATTGGGGTGATAAGGCATGAGGTGGGCCATAATTATTTCCCAATGATAGTGAACAGCGATGAGAGGCAATGGCAATGGATGGATGAAGGTTTCAATGTTTTTGTGCAAGGCCTGGCCGACAGGGATTGGGATACCGGCCAGGACTTTTCGGGAATGCCTGTCGAGATGATCGGTTATATGGATAGCGACAAAAACACTATTGTCCCCATAATGACTGACGCTGACGCCCTGCTGCAGGGAGGAATGAACAGTTACCGTAAACCGGCTGTCGGCCTGACCATACTTCGTGAGACAATACTGGGGCGTGAGCTTTTCGACCAGGCATTCAGGGAGTATGCCCGCACCTGGATGTTCAGGCATCCCCAGCCTGCCGATTTCTTCCGTATAATGGAAGATGCCTCCGGGGTTGACCTCGACTGGTTCTGGCGGGGCTGGTTCTTCACCACTGAGCATGTTGACCTTGCCATTGATAACGTAAAGGTTTATCAACCGGTTTTCGATGAAGAATCTGCAAGAAGAGCAGCAGAATATAAAAAGCAGAATACCAGAAAGCATATTGCCACGATCAGGGATCAAGCCGTGCTTGTCAGCATGATTGACCGGGATCCTGAACTGCGCGACAAATACAATGAACCTGAACCCCTGGTATCGGAGGCAGAACTTAAAATGCTTGAGGATCTTAAAGAAAAACTGACACCCGGGGAGATCGACCAGCTCCGAAGCGGGCAGTTATTCTACGAAATAAGTTTTAAATCAGAAGGCGGACTGATCATGCCTTTGATCATCGAATTTGAATTTGAGGACGGAACCACCGATGAAGTGAGGATACCGGCTGAGATATGGATGAAAAACGCGAAAGAGGTGAGCAAGGTGTTCATTTACAGCAAAGAGGTAAAAAACATTGTTCTTGACCCACACCTTGAAACAGCTGATGTGAATATGGTGAATAACTTCTGGCCAAGAAGGACGGAAAGGATCTTTTTTGGAACCCTTAAATAAGGCTTGAGGCTTGAGGCTTAAGGATAAGTATGAGGAAAATGTTAGTAAGTTATAAGTTATGGGGGGATTTGCGATGGTTATGAAAACTCCACTACACGCTGTTGCAAAATTGAGATTTTTTAGCCTTTGCATTTTTTTGGCAGTAGCCCAGCTGTTATCGCTAAACTCCTGTTCTTATGACCAAAAGGACAAAAGGCCCAACATTCTCTTTGCCATTTCAGACGACCAGGGGTTTCCACATGCCAGTGCCTATGGCTGCGATTTTGTGAAAACTCCCGGGTTTGACAGGGTGGCAGAGAATGGTGTCCTTTTCCAGAATGTTTATTGCGCTATTCCCCAATGCTCGCCAAACAGGGCAAGCATATTGACAGGAAATTACCTCTGGAAAAACCAGGAAGCAGGAACCCATGCAAGCCTTTTCCCTGCCAATCTGAAAATCTTTACTGATATATTTCTTGAAAACGGGTACATTATGGGATTTACCGGCAAAGGATGGGCGCCGGGACTAATTGATAAAGAAAACCGGCCGGCAAACAAGGATCTTATCGGAAAAGAATATTACGCCGAAGATGAATCTGTATTTTGGGTACAGTTTCAAAAATTTATATCAGAATGGGATGGGGAAAAGCCTTTCTTTTTCTGGTACGGATCATATGACCCGCACAGGACCTATAAGGAAGGCTCAGGTTTAGCCAGTGGAAAAAGATTGGAGGACGTGGATGTTCCACCATATCTGCCCGACACTAAAACCGTCCGTTCCGATTTCCTTGATTATGGCCTGGAAATTGACAGATATGACGATAACCTGGTAAGAATCCTCAAAATCCTTGAGGATATCAACGAACTCGACAATACCCTAATAATTGTTACATCAGATAACGGCATGCCTTTCCCAAGAGCTAAAGGGAATGCCTATGATGCAGGAGTGAGGGTTCCAATGGCTGTTTG
>JAFGME010000020.1 GCA_016927695.1 Bacteroidales bacterium | reverse complement strand
CTTCAGGCTGGAGGTGGCAGCCCCGGGTTTGTCAAAAGAACATTTCAGGATTGACCTTGAAAACGACACACTTACGCTCTCTTCCAACCTGCACCAGGATTTGGGAAAGGATGAGGTGATACTCAGAAGAGAATTCTGCTACAACGTCTTTGAAAGGTCGTTTGTGCTTCCGGATTCGGTTGACACAGGCAAAATTGAGGCTTCGCACGATAACGGCATCCTGAGAATAATTCTGCCTAAGAGGGAGGAGGCAAAAGTTAAGCCCCCCCGTGAGATAAAAATCGGCTGATGCCCGGTTCATTGTGCCGCGTCAATGGCTGCACACTCATTCAGGCGCTTCCGGATACATAAGATATATCACCCCTGCCCGTTAAGCAAAGCGGCAGGGGTGTTTTGCAATATTTTCATTACATTTGCAAAGCCTGCTTTTTCGACTGTATAAGTAAATGCGAAAACCCCGTTCATAATGATAAAACAGATACAATGAAAAACATCGTTTTGATTCTCACCGCCGTATTCGTTCAATTGTCAGCCATATCAGGGCAGGAAGTGAATGGGGTCATCGTTTCCGACACGGGAAACCTCAAAGTGATCCGTATATGGGGAACGCATGAGGAAAGAGGATTTGCTTACGGATACCTCCTGGGCGAAGAGATCAGCGCCATGGCCACCGGCTATATGCTGCCGGCGTTCGGCGCTTTCATGGAAGAAGCCAGGGAAATAATCACCGAAGGAAAAGATTTGTCCATCGATCCCGAATTTGTGATGGAAGCAATGGCTGTAGTGGAAGGGATGGACGCCGCCGGAACCAATTATGCCGGTATCGACTACATCGACGGTCTGGTGTTCAACGCTTTCCTCGATATTGTGAAACTGCTGGGACTCACCGTTGACAAGCCCGGCTGCTCCAGCCTGATGGACTGGGGAGATGCCACCCTGAGTACGGACCTTGAAGGAAAATCGGTGATCTCAAGACATCTCGACTGGTCGCCGCACCCTGTAATCATCCAGAACCAGGTGATGGCCGTTCATATTCCCTCCGAAGCCGACGAACAACCCTGGGTGATGGTGGGCTTTGCCGGACAGATGAGCGTTTTATCCGGATTCAATGCAAATATGGCCGTATTTCAACACATGATGAGCGATTTTTCAGGACTCTCCAACCATGGGCTTGCCTATGAACCCGTCTGGCTGACACTGCGGAAAGCCATCGAAAAAGCCGACTTCAACAACGACGGCCAGCACAACACCATGGATTTGTGGGATGCCATCGAAATCAACGAAACGGGCTATGCCGACGGCTACATACTTACCGCCCTTGCCCCCTCCACTGCCGGGGCCGACAGCCTCGTTGCCCTCGTGGCAGAAGTGGCCCCGCAGGAGCCATACATCACTTTCAGAAGCAATTCCTACCCTGACAATATCCCCGGCGACAACCTGTACGCCGCCAATTACGAGATCAGAAGAAACAGCCACAACCATTACTGTTCAAGATATTATGCCGTGGTGAATGCCCTGGGCAACGGCCTGGGGATCGGGCAGGATGAAAACTGGCAGATCATGCGCGACCACTCCAACAGCGGGTCGGGAAATATACAGTTCATGCAGTTCATCCCTGAGCTGGATTTGTTCAGAATTACCGTACACCGCGACGGTTTACCGGCATGGCAGAACCCCCCGGCGGATTTCAGCATCTCCTCCCTGCTGTATGTTATTCCATCCGTTTTAAACCCTTACCTCGCTGAATCCAGGCCGCTGCTGTTCCCAAATCCTGCCGGAGACCAACTCTTTATCAGAATGGCAGGGGACGTTGAGGGGTTGCCCTATTTTATCAAGTCCCGGGATGGCAGAACAGTCCTTTCAGGAAAATTGCAGAAAGGAAACAGGCCGGTTTCAGTAAACGCCCTGCCTCCCGGCATCTATTTCTTCAGGGCGGAAGGGCATGCTGTTATTAAGTTTATTAAATTATAGTCACATCTGAATATTAGCGATATTGGCTTGCAAATTATTAAAGAATTCTACGGAAAGTATTTCAATGAAAAAAGTGATTAATATGTTGACAAAAACAAAATTAAAAGAACAAACAGAAAAGTAACCAAAAGAGTTCTTTCATGATGAATTTATTGATAATAGGATAGTTATAAAATAAATCAAAAAGGAATAACCGTCTGATAAAGATAAAACAATTTCTGAATCTGAATTGGACAAAGAAATTGAAAAATGGTTCGGATAAGATGGATTTATCAGGCAAAGGATGACTTAAATACCAGTGCCGGATATATTTCAAGGGTTTTAATCCGGTAATCCAAGCTGCTGGTAAATAAAATCAGAAATACAGGAATAATAAGATCAAGAGGCTGTTAAAAACTTATGAATACCTTATATTTTTGTATTCTCATTGACAAACTCAGGGCAAGTGGGCAAAAGCATCAAGAAGCCGGGAACTGTCTGAATGCCCTTCAGCATAAATTCATTTCCCGGAAGGAATAGTGCCATTATGGGCACAGAAGCTGCGTTAGTGATTGAAGCGGAAATCCTTTTTCACGTAATCATCGCGCGCATGCCGGGATAAAGATTGCAGCGGAAAGCTTGACCCGCCCGGCTGGCTGTGAGGGACGTCTAAAACTTATCTGATATGAATATTTTAAAACAGTCACTAGCTCAACCGGTTATGGAAAAAGTGTATGCTTCGTTTTCAAAACACAGTTTCCATGAAGAAATTAGATAGGTCAGAGACGATATTGCAGGACATCAGGCGCTTTAAAACCTGTCAGTATATGTCTGTAGAAATGCATCGTCCGTTCCAAGGTAGCAGTCACGGAATTTCTGATAGAGACAGGAGCTTTCAATCTGAAGTTAGGATTAATCTGGATAGCGATACTTTATAAATCACAGCAGTACAAGTGAATGGTTCAATAGTCAAAATACCCTATAGCATTGAAGTGGAATTTGAAAAAATAATACGCCACATAACGCCGGCACATTTTACATGACTTACATCAGGGTAACCGAGACAAATTATTTATAAATTTGAACATGAAAATTAATGAACATAAACAAGAAAATGCGGCAGGCAACATAGTCGAAAAATTGCAAAAAACAGTAAACAACGGTAAATCCAAATCCCTCGAATCGTGGATATGGGATGCGGCGTGCAGCATCCGGGGGGCGCAGGATGCACCGAAATACAAGGATTATATCCTTCCTTTGATTTTCGTGAAACGGCTGTGCGACGTTTACGATGACGAAACAGACCGTATTGCAGGTAAAGTTGGTAGCAGGACAAAAGCCCTGCAACTGGTTGAACGGGATCACAAACTTGTGCGGTTTTATATTCCGGTAAAACCAAAAAACCCCGAAAATGAGCCAACCTGGAATGTAATAAGAACCTTATCTTCTAAAATCGGACAGGAACTTACAGATATATTGCGGGATATTGCCAAAGAAAACCCTTCGTTGCAGGGGATCATCAACCGGATTGATTTTAATGCCACCGTTCACGGGCAGCGGGAAATTGACGACGACCGGTTAAGTAACCTCATTGAAAAGATCAGCCTGAAACGTTTGGGATTGAAGGATGTGGAAGCCGACATCATTGGCCGGAGCTATGAATATCTGATCCGGAAGTTCGCTGAGGGAAGCGGACAAAGCGCCGGCGAGTTTTACACTCCCGCCGAAGTGGGTTTGATCATGGCAAAGATCATGGATGCAGAGCCGGGGATGAAGATTTATGATCCCTGTTGCGGCAGCGGCGGTTTGTTGATCAAATGCGAACTGGTATTGGATGAAAAGATGGATTTAAAGTCAAAAACTAAATATGCACCCCTCGAAATGTACGGTCAGGAATTTACAGCCAACACCTGGGCGATGAGTAAAATGAACATGGTGATCCACGATATGGAGGGCGAGATTGAAATAGGGGATACGTTGAAAAGCCCAAAGTTTAAAGAGGGCAAACGACTGAGAACTTTCGACCGGGTGGTAGCTAACCCGATGTGGAACCAGGGACGCGACAGCCTTTCGTATATCAGCGATGATTTTTTTATCAATGATGAAATGGAACGGTTTCCTGCCGGGCCTCCGGGTGGTAAAATTGACTGGGGATGGGTGCAACATATATATTCAAGTCTGAATGAAACAGGCAGGGCAGCCATTGTGCTCGATACCGGCGCTGCAAGCCGTGGAAGCGGCAACCAGGGAGGCAACAAAGAAAAAGAGTGCCGGAAATGGTTTATTGAAAATGATCTGATTGAAGGGGTGATCTACCTGCCCGATAACTTATTTTACAATACTTCTGCCCCTGGAATCATCATTTTCCTGAACAAGAAGAAAAAGCACAAAGACAAGATTTACCTGCTTCATGCCGGAAAAGAGTTTGAAAAAGGTGATCCCAAAAACTATATTACTGAAAGCGGGATAAACCGGATAGCTGACACATTTAATACATTTAAGGACGAGGAAAAATTTGCCCGTCTGGTCGGGAAGGAGGAAATTGTGAAAAACGATTACAACATCAGTCCAAGCCGGTATATACAGGTGAACGAAGTCGAAACCTACCGTCCGGTGGCCGAAATAGTGGAGGAACTGAATCTGCTGGAAGAAGAGGCTGCTGCTTATAACGCTGAATTGAAAACTATTTTTGAAAAGCTGGGGATATGAAAGGGTGGATGTATATATTGGAATGTAGTGACCGGAGTTATTATACCGGAAGTACCAATAATCTTGAGTTGCGGGTGGCTCAGCATAATG
>JAFGME010000019.1 GCA_016927695.1 Bacteroidales bacterium | reverse complement strand
AGCGCATAACAACTCCTGAGGAAATGTTCAGAAAAGATCCTGCCAGGCTTATCGAACATGCTGTCAGGGGCATGCTCCCGAAAAACAGGCTCGGCAGACAGATATTCACTAACCTGCATGTCTATGCCGGTCCGGAACATCCGCACGAGGCTCAGAAACCAAAAGAAGTCAACGTAAAACTTAAATAGCAAACATGGAAGTAATTAATGCCATTGGTAGAAGGAAAGCTGCAATAGCACGTGTTTTCCTCAATGAAGGCAAAGGGCAGATCACAATTAACAAAAAGGACTATACTGATTATTTTCCAGCCGGACAACTTCAGTATATTGTGAAACAGCCACTGAACCTCCTGGAAGTGGCCGACAAATACGACATTCGTGTAAATCTCGACGGAGGTGGTATTAAAGGCCAGGCAGAAGCTCTCAGGTTAGCCATTTCACGCGCTCTTGTACTGATTGATCCCGAATCAAAAAAAGTATTGCGCGCAAGTGGTTTCATGACCAGGGACCCCAGGGTCGTTGAAAGGAAAAAACCGGGCCGTCCGAAAGCACGCAAGCGTTTCCAATTCTCAAAACGTTAATCTTTTTCAAGAATTATTAATAACGCAGTTTAGGATCTAAACCGGCCGGACTTCCGTCGCGAACTACCTGCCGGTTGCCAAAACAGAATGTAAACTCAAAATTATGCCAAGAACAAACTTTAATGAATTACTGGAGGCCGGCGTACACTTTGGCCACCTCAAACGTAAATGGAACCCCAACATGGCTCCCTATATCTTTATGGAGCGAAACGGGATCCATATTATCGATCTCCACAAAACAGTTGTTAAAATTGATGAAGCAGCTGACGCCCTTAAAAGTATTGCAAAATCCGGCCGCAAAATCCTGTTTGTTGCTACAAAAAAACAGGCTAAAGACATTGTTGCTGAGAGAGTTAAACAAACAGGGATGCCATTTGTCACCGAGCGCTGGTCAGGCGGAATGCTTACCAATTTCCCAACAGTAAGAAAAGCGGTCAAAAAGATGACAACCATCGATAAGATGGCTACCGACGGGACATTCAGCAATATGTCAAAACGTGAAAAGCTCCAGGTTACAAGGCAGAGGGCAAAACTCGAAAAGCTGCTGGGCAGTATTAAAGACCTGACACGCCTGCCGGCTGCCTTGTTTGTTGTTGATGTATCCAAAGAATATATCGCGGTGAATGAAGCCCGCAAACTAAATATCCCCGTTATCGGCATGGTCGATACCAACTCCGACCCTAACATCGTGGATTTTGCAATCCCGGCAAACGACGATGCTTCCAAATCAATTCACCTTATTACCGACATCATGTGCCAGGCAATTGAGCAGGGATTGAAGGAAAGGAAAATGGACAAGGAGAATGATGACGAACAAAAGCCAAAAAAATCAGCCGTTAAAGCACCTGGCAAAGGTGAAAGGACTTCCCCAAGAAAAACCATAGCCAGAAAAAGAGATGAATCAGCCCCCGTGGATATGGAAGACGGCGAAGACAGCTGATCATTTCTTTAAACTGATTTCATAAAAGATATAACAAGTTAATAAACAATTAATCAGGAAAAAATCATGGCCGAGATCAAAGCCGCAGACGTGGCTAAACTTAGAAAGATGACCGGTGCAGGAATGCTGGACTGTAAAAATGCACTTAACGAAACCGAAGGCGATTTCGAAAAGGCAATAGATATCCTCCGCAAAAAAGGACAAAAAATAGCGAGCAAAAGGGCCGACAGGGAAGCTACCGAAGGGGCTGTCATTGCAATTACCGACGAAAAACATTCAAAAGGCGTTCTGGTTGTCCTCAACTGTGAAACCGACTTCGTGGCAAAGAATGAAGATTTCGTGAAATTCACCTATGCCATTGCCAAAATTGCCCTGGAAAAAATGCCCGAGGATATTGAAGCATTGAAAGCGCTCAGCATCGATGGTAAAAATATCGGGGAAGAAGTTGTCAACCAGAGCGGTGTAATCGGTGAGAAAATAGAATTGTCGTTTTATGCCAAAGAACAGGGCGCATTTGTAATTCCCTATATCCACCCCGGAAACAAGCTCGCTACCCTGGTGACCCTCAGCAAAGAGGATATTGAACTTCAAACAGCAAAAGACGTTGCCATGCAGGTTGCAGCAATGAACCCGGTTTCTGTTGATAAAAACACTGTTCCCCAGTGGATTATAGACAAGGAGCTGGAAATAGGCAGGGAGATTGCCCTTCAGGAAGGCAAACCCGAAGCGATCGTTGATAAAATAGCAGAAGGTAAATTGAATAAATTCTTCAAGGAAAGCACACTGCTAAGCCAGCAGTTCATTAAAGACAGCAAGATCTCCGTTGAAGAATACCTTAACCAGGCAAATCCCGGACTAACGGTTAACAGTTTTGTCCGCTTTGCACTGAATAACTGATTCGGAAATAATTTCCGGCTAAAAAGCTGCTCCTACCGAGCAGCTTTTTTTTTAACTTGCCCTGTCAATTACAAACCAGATGTTAAAATACAGGAGAATACTCTTAAAACTCAGCGGTGAATCCCTTTCAGGTTCAAAAAACGCGGGTATCGACCCCGACAAGCTGGAAGAATACACCGGGCAGATTGCTGAAATAAACAGCATGGGTACCGGTGTTGGAATTGTTATCGGCGGAGGGAATATTTTCAGGGGCCTTTCCGGAACAGAAGCCGGCTTTGACCGTGTTAAGGGAGATTATATGGGAATGCTTGCCACCGTGATTAACGGCCTCGCCCTGCAGTCGGCATTTGCCAGGAAAGGGATAAAATCCCGGCTGTTCACATCCATACGAATGGAACCTGTGGCTGAATTCTGGTCGCGCGACAGGGCCCTTGAAGCACTGGATGGGGGAATAATCTGCATAATGGCGGGAGGTACCGGGAACCCATATTTTACAACAGATACCACCGCCGCACTGAGGGCTGTGGAAATCAGGGCCGAAATCCTCCTAAAAGGCACCCGCGTCGACGGGGTGTATACGGCCGACCCGGAAAAGTTCCCTGATGCAATCCGCTATGAAAGGGTCGGCTTCGAGGAAGTATTGGAAAAAAACCTCCGCATAATGGACCAGACAGCTTTCACCCTTTGCCGTGAAAACAAGCTGCCTATACTGGTTTTCAATATGGACATCCCGGGCAGTCTGAAGAAATTAATTTCAGGCGAAAATATTGGAACATTAATTCATAATTAGATATTTTTGCCACAATAATCAATCATTTAAAGCTATGGATGAAGAAGTTGAACTGATCCAGATGGAAACGGAAGAAAAGATGCAGCGAAGTATTAAGCATCTGAAATCTGAACTGGCCCGTATCCGTGCCGGACGTGCCAATATCAATATGTTCGACGGCATAATGGTCGATTATTACGGGAGCCCCACTCCACTGAACCAGGTCTCCAACATTAACGCACCTGATGCAAGAACCCTCGCCATCCAGCCATGGGAAAAAACCCTCATCGATGCCATTGAAAAAGCTATCATGGCTGCCAACCTGGGCATTACCCCTCAGAACAACGGTGAAATAATCCGCATCAATATACCCATGCTTACCGAAGAGCGCCGCAGGGACCTGGTCAAGCAGGTAAAAAATGAAGGCGAGAACGCAAAGATCGCCATCCGTAACATACGCAGGGATTCAAAAGACCAGTTGAAAAAACTTCTCAGGGAAGGCCTGTCAGAAGACATTCAGAAAGATGCGGAAGAAACCCTCCAGGAAATGACCGATCAGTTCATCAAAGAGGTGGATGATATAATCGAGGTCAAGGAGAAAGACATCATGACCGTGTAACAAGGCTCAAGGCGCAGGGCTCAGGGCTCAAGGCTCAAGGCTCAAGGCTCAAGTGGGGAGGTGGTCGTTACTTTGAAATCAACTCATATAAGGCATCCAGCCTTGGGCTGAGGATTATTTCTATCCTGCGGTTTTTCTGTTTGCCTTCGGGCGTATCATTGGAACCCACCGGTATATACTCGCTGCGGCCGGCCGCAGTGAGCCTTGCAGGATCAATCTCTGAACCCTGCAGCAGGAGGCGAACAATAGTTGTTGCCCTTTTTACGCTCAGGTCCCAGTTATCGATCATCAGGCTGGAAGTGCCGCGGTACGGGACATTATCGGTATGACCCTCAATGAGTATCTGTATTTCCGGGTTAATTTCAAGAACCCCGGATAACTTGTCGATCGCATCCCTGCCTTTTGCCTCAACCTCAAAGCTGCCGGATCTAAAAAGCAGTTTTT
>JAFGME010000018.1 GCA_016927695.1 Bacteroidales bacterium | reverse complement strand
TAAATAAACCATTATTAAACCGGGGCACTAAAATCAAATGTAGTCATTTCATCCGCTCCTGCCGGGATGACAAAAAAAAGACTGCTACATCCTGAAACTTGACATCAGAGGGTATTTTATGGCAATGGACAGGGATTTGCTTTATACAAAAGTGATGCAAATTCTAAACCGGTTTCAGGAACAAATTGCATAATAAAAGGAAAGCCTTCTGACTGGCACGGATTGCCCAAAACGAAAAGTTTGTTTCATGCCGGTCCGAACAAAGGCCTTCCAACAGGCAACCTTACCTCGCAGTTGTTCGGAAATATCTATTTGAGTTACATCCCGATAAAATACACCTTCAGCATTTTTCAAAAGGGGTGAAATTCCTGGGCGCCGTAATAAAACCCCACCGGATGTATATCGCAAGCCGCACCAAAGGCAATTTTTACCGCGCCATCGAAAAGCACAACAAAATTGCTTGAGATCACAAACCAAACTAAGAAGAACATAGGGCATTTTAAGCAGAATAAATTCTTATTTTGGCATTTTAAAGCATTACAGAACCTGCAAGATTCGAAAGAAGATGATCGTCAAAACCTGTCGGCGTGGTGGTGGGATTATTTTGTGAACAAATGATACAAAAAGCTTGTGCGAAAGAGCGCACAGCGTTTAGGGGAGTAGTGGATAGTCAAAATATTAACCTTATCTTTGCCCAAAAATATTTAGAATGGGTCTTTTAACAGGAAAAACTGCCGTTATTACAGGGGCATCAAGAGGCATCGGAAGGGCCATAGCTCTTTTGTTCGCCGAAGAGGGCGCCGATGTGGCTTTTTCTGATCTTTTTTATGATGATCATGCAAAAAGCCTTGAAAATGAACTTTCAGCGCTTGGTGTCAGAGGAAAAGCATATCCTTCAAATGCAAGTGTGACCGCTGCAGGGGAAGAGTTCATCTCGCAGGTAATGAACGATTTGGGGAAAATTGATGTGCTGGTGAACAATGCAGGAATCACCAGGGACAACCTCCTGATGCGTCTTTCAGAAGAGGAATGGGATATGGTGATTTCCGTGAACCTTAAGTCAGTGTTTAATCTCACTAAGGCGGTTCACCGGATCATGCTTAAACAGCGTTCGGGTTCCATCATCAATATGAGCTCCGTGGTAGGCGTGTCGGGCAATGGAGGCCAGTCAAATTATTCGGCTTCCAAAGCAGGCATGATAGGATTTACCAAGTCGATAGCAAAAGAACTGGGATCCAGGGGAATAAGATGCAATGCCATTGCCCCGGGTTTTATCGAAACGGAAATGACAGCCAGGCTCTCGGATGAGGTCAGGCAAAACTGGGCCGAAACCATCCCGCTGAAACGGGCAGGAAAACCATCGGATGTTGCCAATGCAGCGCTTTTCCTTGCTTCCGACCTTTCTACCTATATTACCGGTCAGGTTATCCTTGTGGATGGCGGAATGAATATGTAGTTTATTTATTGTAAAATATAAATTTTTGATTTTATGAAAAAGTCTGTGTTGCTTGCTTTTATGTTGGTGTTCCTTGTTTCATTCAGAAATATCACAGCCCAGGATTGCAGGTTCTACTTTCCTTCTGAAGAGGGTTCGATGGTTGAGATGACCAATTATGATGAGAAAGATAAGATGACGGGAACAGTGAAGCATACCATCAAAAGCAAAAAGGTGACAGGAAACAATGTTGCCCTGGAAGTGCATTTTGAAAGTTATGATGAGAAAGGAAAAGAAAGCGGTTCAGGCGACCTGGGGCTCAGATGTGAAAACGGGGTGTTTTACATGGATATGAGGAATTACATGAATGATCAGATGATGGAAGGCTATCAGGATATGGATGTGAAGATTGAAGCCACCGACCTGGAGTTCCCTTCCGACCTTGATGTGGGAATAAGCCTGAGCGACGCCAGCATTAAGATAACCACAGAAGGCTCTCCGATGGCTTCCATGGCAACCACCGTAAACATCACCGAAAGAAAAGTGGAATCAAAAGAACCGGTGACAACCCCTGCCGGAACATTTGAATGCTTTAAGATAACTTACACCCTCAAAACAAAAGTCATGATGATGAATGTGGAAAGCAAAGGTGTGGAATGGATAGCGGAAAGTGTTGGCGCCGTCAGGACGGAATCGTACAATAAAAAAGGCAAACTCATGGGCTATAGTGTGCTGACTGCCATTAAAAGATGATACAGAAGGCAGGACAAAAGAAACCGGGATGGTCAAATCTTCCGGAAAGGAAGCTGAGGAAATGGTTTCACCTGTCCATTATCCTTGCGGTCGCTGCTGCCTGGCTTCCATCCCTGTGGTACACCTTTTCACCCATGGACGACTATTGGCTGATAGTGACCCGGATGGATTTTCTTTCAGATCCTGCCAATCTTCCTGCCCTTTTTTCTCAGAGCATGACCGAAGTAGGCTATTCGGCCAACTATTACAGGCCGCTGCTGAACCTCTCCTTTATGATTGAAGCATCGGTTTCAGGGGGCAGCGCCTGGGTTTTCCACCTGGGAAACCTGATCATACACGGCCTGAATGTGTTTTTAGTTTACAGGATACTGCGCGGGCTGAGCATCCCTTTGTGGGTTTCAATGGCCGGCAGCCTTCTGTTCTGCATCCATCCGGTGAATGCACAGGCGGTTGCCTGGATACCCGGAAGGTCGGACACCCTCATGGCCACCTTCTTTTTCGCCTCAATGCTCTTTTTCATCCGGTACCTCAAACACGGCAGCGGATATGAATTCGGGTTCAGCCTCTTCTTTTTTATGGGTGCGCTGCTCACCAAAGAAACGGCCATTGCAATGCCGGTCGTAGCCGGCGCCTGTTACCTCGCCCTCAGGGGCAACTTAAGGAAGTACAGGGAGTGGCTGGCGATCCTGGCGGGCTTTATCGCCGTGCTTATTGTCTGGTATCTGATCAGAAGTTCGGTAATCGAAAGTGTTGATGGCGCCCGCGGGAGCATCTCAGGAAGCCTGATCAGGGATCTTTTGCCGGGGATTTTTGCTTTTACAGGGAAACTCTTCCTTACAGTGCAAAATCCACTTATGCCGTTCAGCAATACAACTACGGTGGCCATTGGAGTGGCTGTGGCAGTGATACTGATTATGATGGTCGTAAAGTTCAGGGTGGCTGCCCGGGGGAATGCGCTTTTTGGCATCGCATGGGCATTTGTTTTTATCCTGCCCCCTTTGCTGGTAAAAGGGGGAGCCAATGAGCACTGGATGTACAGTTCCATTCCGGGATTTATTATTTTCCTGTCTTCCGTCGATTTCAGATCCGTCAGGGCAGGAAAGAAGACTCAACTGTCGGTTTTCCTTTTTGTGACCGCCTGTTTCCTGACAGCTTCCCACATCAGGGCAGATGTGTACAGGAATTACGACACTTTTCTCAATGCGGCCATTAAAGCAAAGCCTTCGTTTGCCATGTATTACGATATGAGGGGCGCACTGAATAAGTCAAAGGGGAACTTTAACGGCGCTGTTGCCGACTACTCCAAAGCCATTGAGTTAAATCCCAAAAAAGTAACCTTTTACCTCAGGAGAGCCACCCTGTATGCTTCGATGAATATGAAGAAAGAAGCCTATAACGACTTTTCAAAGATCATTGAGATAGATTCATCACAAACCACAGCCTGGTTCATGAGAGCAAACATTTTGGGGGAAATGAAAAACTATCAAGCGGCGCTGCAGGATTACAACAGGTATATTGAGCTCGTTATGGCGGAACTCGGGATAACAGAAATAACCGGTTTGATGAACAGGCCAACAACAGGAATTCCTGAAAATCTGCCGCTGGCTGTCAATAACAGCGCTATATATTATTATTATACAGGCGATTATGAAGCTTCCGGGAAAATGGCTATGGTAGCCCGGAGCCTTGGAGTGCAGGTCAGCCCCAGCTTCCTTGACTCTCTCCGGGTGAAACTGAAAAGTGCCGGCATTTTAAAATAACAGGGGTATGAAATCGTTTGAGCAGTGTTTTTTTGCAGAGTTTGAGTGAATGGGCATAGTTACTGAATATCCGGCTTGGTTCGTCCTGTTGTGCTTTATGGCAGGGCTGGTTTACGCATCATTGCTTTACCTGCGTGAAAAAAGGGAGGAATTCAGCCCTCTGCTGAAAATAATTCTTGCCACTTTCAGGTTTGCTGCCGTGAGCATTCTTGCTTTTCTGCTGTTAAGCCCGATGCTGAAATCGGAGGTCTTTCTGACGGAAAACCCTGTGATCATTTTTGCACATGATAATTCAGAGTCTATTCTCAACACAAAGGATTCTTTGTTTTACCGTACTGAATACCGGGATGAACTCAACAGGTTGCGGCAAAGCCTTAAGTCGCGATTTGAACTGAGGGAGTTTACTTTCGGCAGCGTTGTAACTGCATCCGGCAATATCGGTTTTTCAGAAAAGGTCACCGACATTTCCATGCTCTTCGATGAGTTGTCGGCCAGGTATTCAAATGTCAATGTCGGCGCTGTCATTATTGCCAGCGATGGGAACATCAACAGAGGCTCCAATCCGTTGTACGGTAACCGGGGAATACAGGCGCCCGTTTATACCATTGCCCTGGGCGATACCAATATTTACCGTGACCTGATCCTGTATAAGATCAATTACAACAGGCTGGCGTACCTTAACAATGAATTCCCCCTGCAGATTATTGTCAATGCCAGAAAGGCTGCCGGGATGAACAGCAGACTGAGCGTGCAATGGGAAGGAAAGACACTTTATTCGCAGGTGTTGGATATCAAAGCAGAGGATGCATTCATAGAGATTCCGGTTACTCTTAAGGCGGAACAAGCGGGAGTGCAACGATACAGGGTGAGCCTTTCAGGAATTCAGGAAGAGGTGTCGCTTCAGAATAATACGGAAGACGTTTATGTTGAAGTTCTGGACGGGAGGCAAAAGATACTGATCCTCGCCAACTCGCCCCATCCCGACATTTCTGCATTGAAACAGGCCATCAGCGGGAATATGAATTATGAGGTGGATGATTTTCTTATCGGTGACTTTGACGCACAGGTGGAAGCCTATAACCTGGTCATCCTGCACCAATTGCCTTCCAAAAAATATCACATCGGACAGATATTGGGACGGGCTGAAACCGGATCAGTTCCATTGCTTTTTATTCTTGGCCCTCAAAGCGATTTGCAGGTATTTAATAACTCAAAAACTGGTCTCAGCATTCTTTCTCAGAAAAATACATTCCAGGAAGTCCTCCCTTCTTTCTCAGGGCAGTTTACCCTCTTTAATGTGGATGCAGAAGGGTTTGAGGCTATGTCTGACTTTCCGCCTTTGGTTGTCCCTTTCGGGGATTTCCGGCTAGCCCCTGCGGTGACAGTACTGGCTTATCAGAAGATCGGCAGCCTGGTTACCGGTAATCCTCTCATCATGTTCAATCCGACACCCGGACAAAAGACAGGCGTAGTTACCGGCAGCGGAATGTGGAGGTGGAGAATGAAAACTTTTGCACAGGAGGGCAGTCATCAGGTCTTCGATCAACTGATCAACCGCATCGTGCAATATCTTTCGGTAAAGATGGATAAAAGCCTGTTCCGCGTTATTTCCGCTAAAAATGCATGGTACGACAGTGAGTCTGTTGAATTTGAAGCCGAACTGTATACCGATTCATACGAGTTAACCGATCAACCCGATGTTTCGATGGAAGTAGAAAGCGCTGAAGGAAAGCGTTACGATTTCACCTTCAGCAGGTCGGGTGGTAAGTATTATCTGAACGCAGGCAGTCTGAGTCCCGGTACATATAAATACAATGCCCGGACCGGTTACAACAACAAAAATTTCACCGCAGAAGGGCGGTTCACGGTACAGCGTTTGAGTATTGAAACCAGGAAAACCGTAGCCGATCACAACCTTTTGTTTTCCTTTTCCGGCGCCACAGGAGGAAGGATGTATTATCCGGCCACAATGACACAGCTGGCTGATGATATCGCTTCCGGAGATAATATGAAACCGGTCATCTATGAACAGAAGAGATTCAACGACCTGATAAATTTTTTGTGGATTATGGCTCTGATTCTTGCATTGCTCTTCCTTGAATGGTTTCTCAGAAAACGTGCCGGGTCTTATTAACATTTATTAACTTTGCCGCCTTTACCGCTTAACATTTTTTAATGGATAAAATTTTTTAATCTGATGGTGAGATATCACCTTTGCAGCAAATTAAACTTTGATCTATGCTTTTGATTTATTTGTTATTTCCTGTTTCTTTTACGCTGATTACGGTTTTCGCGTGGAAAATTTTTGAAAAGGCGGGTTATCCCGGTTGGGCTTCAATCGTGCCTTTTTACAACTTATATATATGGCTTAAGATCATCGACAAGCCGATGTGGTGGTATTTGCTGCTTTTGTTTCCCTTCCTGAACGTGTTCATGATAATGCTCATGCTGGTTGAAACGGCCAAATGCTTTGATAAATTTGAACTGTGGGAGCAGGGCCTTACCGTGATCATACCCTTCGTGGCGCTGCCTTATCTGGGCCATTCCCCGGATCAGCATTACATCCCGCCCGACAAAAGGAAAAAGGTGAAGAAAAGCAAACAGCGCGAATGGGTGGACGCCATCATCTTTGCGGTTATTGCCGCCACCATCATCAGGACCTTCCTTATTGAGGCCTATACCATCCCGACCTCCTCCATGGAAAAATCACTGTTGCGCGGCGATTTCCTTTTTGTGAGCAAAATCGCCTACGGACCAAAAAATCCAAATACACCGCTTTCATTCCCTTTCGTTCATCATACCATGCCCATGTCATCCGACAGGAAATCATTCCTTGAGTGGATAAAACTGCCTTATTTCAGGTTTCCCGGATACACCACAATTAAGAACAACGATGTGGTGGTTTTCAATTATCCCGAGGGGGACACGGTTTCCACTGTCTTTCAGAGCAACCAGAGCTATTACTCCCTCTGCCGGGATTACGGCAGGGAAAATGTCATGAAGAACAAAAGAAAATTCGGCAACATCATATACAGGCCGGTCGACAAAAGGGAGAATTACATTAAAAGGTGCATTGGCATCGCGGGGGATACCCTTGAGGTTATCGACAGAAAGGTGTATGTAAACGGAAAATATGCAGGGCTGCCGCCGGGAGGGCAATACATGTATTTCGTCAATTCCGGCCCGCTGAACAGAAAATTCCAGGACAAGCTTGATATCTCAGGCGAAGACTACAACCTGTTCAGAAACCGCGGAATACTCCCCCTTACCGATGAAGCCTACAAAGAACTCTCCGGCCTCTCTGCGGTGAAAGAGATCGTTCCCCTCCTTGAAAAAGAAGGTAAATGGGATCCCAGGTTATTCCCTTTCGATTCGGTTTATCCCTGGAATGCAGATAATTACGGCCCGGTTTACATCCCCAAAAAAGGAGATGTGATCCGGCTGAATACCGGCAACATCAGCATTTATGAAAGACTGATAGATGTTTACGAAAACAATGACCTCAGGATTGACGGGGACGACATTTATATCAACGGGGAAAAAGCCGACACATATACCATCCAAATGGATTACTTCTGGTTGATGGGAGATAACCGCCATAATTCAGCCGACTCGCGTTTCTGGGGCTTTGTGCCTGAAGATCATGTGGTGGGAAAAGCCGTGTTTGTGTGGCTGTCGCTTGATCCCGACAGGAACCTCGGCGACGGTAAAATACGATGGAATAAAATCTTCAGATTTATCAGGTAGCTCTTCCGAACGACCCTGAATTTACTGTTTTTACTCTACTTCCCGCTGCCGGAGTTATTGCCGGATACGGGTTTTAAAAATACAATACTTCTCTCATCTTACCTTTCGCACCATAAATAATATTAATTTTGTGCCGAAGTTTATATATCCGATGGTTATTAAGGCAAATCAATTCATAAAGTCTGACGGTAACGGCAACAAAAAGAAGCCGGGTCCCAAACAAAACGGCTCCCCGGGTTTTTTTAAACAACTGGTTGCTTTTGTGAAAGACGACAGGTTCTTGCGTGTTTCCGGTCTTTTTCTCATTTTAGTCGCAATTTTTTTGCTGATTGCTTTTGTTTCCTACTTTTTCACCTGGCGGACAGATCAGGTGTACATTCCCGGCGAAACTGCCGCCAACTGGGCCGGAGCGGCCGGAAGACGGGTTTCCAGCCTGATGGTGGAAAAATGGTTCGGACTGGGGGTGTTCGCCTTTCCGGCCCTTTTCTTCGTGTATGGCATTAAAATGCTTTTTCGCAAGGCCATTGTGCCTGCCGGAAAAGCGACTTTCCTGGCGCTGAGCGGACTGGTATGGCTGTCGGTATCATGCGGGTATCTTTTTGGAAACAATGAAACTCCCTGGATTGCTGGCGGGGGCTTTGGAAAAAGACTGGCAGACCTGATCTCTCAGGCGCTTGGAACAGTACCCGCCGGACTGCTGCTGCTTTTCATCCTTATTGGTTTCATCATTGTGATTTACAATAAACCGCTGAAATTGTTTTTTTTTAGCGGAGGGAATGAAAAAAAGAAGAAAAACAACAATCCCAATCCCAGGGAAGACATCTACAATACCGTGGAATACGCCGTAAAGGATGAAGAGGATAGTGATGAGGAAGGAAGCAAAGCGGAAAACAGAGATGATCTGTATGTGAAACAAAACAATAAAGGCGAAAAAAAAAATAAACCGGCAACGCGAAGAGTGGAGATTGTCGTTGAGGAGGATAACCGCGAAGAAATTGCAGCAGATCAGGAAAAAGAACAGGCAGACGTTGAACTTACCATTGAACAGCCCTCTCCCGTTATTACAAATAATGATGCAAAAGAGGGTGACAACGGCAACGGTTCTCCGGCTATTACTCAGGAAGCCTATGACCCCACCCTTGATCTGCCGCATTACAAGCTTCCCGGCCTGGACCTGCTTGATGAATACGGCAGCGACACCATCACCGTCAGAAAGGATGAACTGGAACGGAACAAGAACAGGATTGTTGAAACACTGAGCAACTATTCCATCGAGATACAAAAGATCAAAGCCACCATTGGTTCCACGGTGACCCTTTACGAGATTGTGCCCGCACCGGGAGTCCGCATTTCAAAAATTAAAAACCTTGAAGACGATATCGCACTGAGTCTAAGTGCATTAGGCATCAGGATTGTAGCCCCCATACCCGGAAAAGGAACCATCGGAATCGAAGTGCCCAATGAAAATCCTGATATAGTATCACTGAAATCGGTGCTGGGTTCGGAGAAATTTAAAAATACCCGGTACGAACTGCCTTTTGGCATGGGCAAAACCATTTCCAACGAGAGTTATGTGGCCGATCTGACGAAAATGCCCCACATCCTCATGGCAGGGGCCACAGGGCAGGGAAAATCGGTGGGCCTCAATGTCATCATCGCCTCTCTCCTTTACAGGAAACATCCGGCAGAACTCAAGTTCATCCTGGTTGACCCCAAAAAGGTGGAACTCACCCTTTTCTCAAAGATCGAAAGGCATTACCTGGCCAAATTGCCTGATTCCGAAGAAGCCATCATCACCGACACACGGAAAGTGGTCAGGACCCTGAACAGCCTCAGCATTGAGATGGACAACAGATACGAATTGCTGAAAGATGCCCAGGTAAGAAATATTAAGGAATACAATGAGAAGTTCAAAGCCAGGAAGTTGAACCCGCTGCACGGTCACCGCTTTCTTCCTTATTTTGTGCTCGTGATTGATGAGTTTGCCGATCTGATCATGACCGCAGGCAAGGAAATTGAGGGTCCCATCACGCGGCTTGCCCAGTTGGCAAGGGCTGTGGGAATACATCTCATCATCGCCACACAGAGGCCATCGGTGAATATCATCACAGGATCTATCAAGGCCAATTTCCCGGCCCGTGTTGCTTTCAGGGTGATATCCAAGATCGATTCAAGGACTATCCTCGATTCCAGCGGCGCCGACCAGCTTATCGGCAGGGGCGACATGCTCTTCTCCACCGGCAGCGACCTGCTCAGGTTGCAGTGTGCCTTCGTTGACATCCATGAAATTGACAGGATTACCGATTTCATCGGTTCACAGCGCGCCTATCCCGATGCTTATTATCTGCCCGATTACCAGGACGATGAGGCCGACTCTGCAGGAGAATTCGACCCCAATGAAAAAGACGACCTGTTCGAGGAGGCAGCACGCATCATTGTCCAGACACAGCAGGGCTCCACTTCATTACTGCAGCGGAAGCTTAAACTGGGTTATAACCGCGCCGGACGTATCATCGACCAGTTGGAGGCAGCAGGGATAGTCGGCCCTTTTGAGGGGAGCAAGGCCAGGGAGGTGCGGATTGCCAATGAAATGGCTTTGGAACAATTTTTGAGAGATCTCGGGAATAATTTATAACCTATTTTGTATGAAGAAATTCATTGCAGGTACTCTGCTCGCACTTTTGACCATTGCTGCGTTCCCACAGGATGACGATAAAGGACAAAAAAAATCGGAGGAAATTTTAAGCCTTTTCAAGGAAAAAACAGAAAGCTATAAAACCATGAGGGCTGAATTTACTTATAAGATGGAAAACCGTGAGGAAGGAATTAACGAGAGCAGGAACGGCGCCATCTGGATAGAAGGGGACAAGTATAAACTCAACATTGCAGGCCAGGAAGTCTTTAGCGATGGAAACACGCTTTGGACCTACATCCGCGATGCAGAAGAGATACAGATCAACTCGGTGGAAGAAGACGATGATGCCCTTTCGCCCGGGAAACTGCTTACCTCTTATGATGCCAACTACAAATCGAAATTCATCAAGGAGACTTTCCAGTATGGCACCACGGTGAACATTATCGAGCTCACTCCCCTCGAAGGAAAAACCTATAGTAAGGTGCGGCTGGTCATCGGCAAAGACAATCTTCAGTTGCTGGAGTCCACCATTTTCGATAATAACGGAAGCACTTATTCATATATCATCAATAAGTTCGAACATGATATCCCCCTTACGGGTATCAAATTCACTTTCGATCCCGGAGATTACCCGGGTGCCGAGGTGATCGACATGCGCTGATCATTTTTCTCAGGAAAGATATTAACAACCTTTATTTGATAAGTTTTCGGGCATTTCCCTGCAGACTTGGCCATTATGGGTATTTTTGACAAATTAACCGGGAAGATGATGACAGGCAAGTACACAGAAGACAGCATTAAGTCCCTTGAGTGGCGTGAACATATCCGCATGCGGCCCGGTATGTATATCGGTAAACTGGGCGACGGCGCCTCCCAGGACGATGGAATTTATGTCCTGATCAAAGAGATTGTCGACAACTCTATTGATGAGTTTGTAATGGGTTTTGGAAAAAAAATCGAAATCAGCCTCACCGAGAGAGAGGTCACAATCAGAGATTATGGCAGGGGTATTCCATTGGGCAAAGTGGCCGACTGTGTTTCAAAGATCAACACCGGCGCTAAATACGACTCCAAGGTGTTCAAGAAAGCTGTCGGCCTCAACGGTGTTGGCGCCAAAGCAGTGAATGCCCTTTCGTCTTATTTCAGGATCGAATCAATACGCGACGGACAGGTGAAAAGCCTCGAATACGAGAGGGGATATCTCGCCGGCGATCATCCTGTGGCTGCAAGCGATGAACATCAGGGTACCCGGATTACCTTTGTTCCCGATCAGGATGTCTTCGGCAATTACCACTTTCTTCAGGAGTATATTGATAAACTCCTGTGGAATTACGCCTACCTGAACACCGACCTCATCCTGATTTTTAACGGTGAAAAATATATCGCACGAAACGGACTGCTCGACCTGCTGGAACGCACCATCAACGGCAGCGGACAGAACCTGTATCCCATCATTCACATCCGGGAGGGCGACCTGGAAATGGCCTTCACCCATAGCTCCAAGCTATACGGTGAAGAGTACTACTCTTTCGTGAACGGACAGCACACAACGCAGGGGGGCACACACCTCACCGCCTTTAAAGAAGCCATCGTAAAAACCATACGCGAATTCTACAATAAGGATTTCGATACCGGCGATGTGAGGACTTCCATAGTGGCAGCCATCAGCCTTAAGGTGGTGGAGCCCGTTTTTGAATCGCAGACCAAAACAAAGCTTGGCTCCCAGCACATGGAGCCCGGAGGTATGACAGTGAGGAATTATATCCACGACATCATCAAAAGAAACCTCGACAATTACCTGCACCGCAATCCTGAAGCTGCAGATGCCATCTATCAGAAAATATTGCAATCGCAAAAGGAACGTAAGGAGATTGACGGAATCAAGAAACTGGCGCGTGAGAGCGTCAAGAAGGCCAGCCTGCACAACAAAAAGCTGAGGGATTGTAAGATTCATTATAATTCCAACCACGATAACAGGCTCGAATCCACCCTGTTCATCACTGAGGGCGATTCGGCCAGCGGCTCCATCACCAAGGCCAGGAGTGTCGCCACACAGGCGGTATTCAGCCTAAAGGGAAAACCGTTGAATTGCTATGGCCTCAGCAAAAAGGTGGTGTACCAGAATGAGGAGTTCAACCTGCTGCAGGCAGCGCTCAACATTGATGAGGATCTGGAGAACCTCAGGTATAACAATGTGGTGATTGCCACCGATGCCGATGTGGATGGCATGCACATAAGGCTGTTGCTGCTCACTTTCTTTCTGCAATTTTATCCCGATCTCGTGAAGGCAGGGCATCTGTATATACTGCAAACACCCCTCAACAGGGTGCGCAACAAGCAGGAAACCATTTACTGTTACAGCCCTGAAGAAAAAGCCGATGCCATCGCAAAGCTGGGAGAAAAAGCAGAGATCACCCGCTTCAAAGGATTGGGCGAGATTTCGCCCGACGAATTCAGGCATTTCATCGGTCCCAATATGCGCCTTGACCCTGTGTTGCTCAGGAAAGACTCTTCTGTGAAAGAGGTCCTTGACTTCTATATGGGAAAAAATTCTCCCGATCGTCAGGATTTCATCATCCGCAACCTAAGGATCGAAGATGATATTGTGGATGTAAAAGTTGCATGAGAGATGCAACCGTCTCAGTTCAGGCCAGCCTGAATTTCTTTCCCGTTTTATACCAGATCAAAGGTGTTTTTATCCTTCCATAACAGTTTGAATGCCTGGCCAATATGATCCACAATATCGCCTGCTGTCAGCGCTTCCGGCCCCTGACTTTCGAGGGCCAGGTCGCCTGCGAGACCATGGATGAATGTCCCTAAAAGACAGGTTTCAAGAGGTGTGTAACCTTGCGCTGACAATCCCAGCAATATGCCCGTAAGCACGTCGCCGCTGCCGCCCGTTGCCATACCGGGATTGCCGGTGGAGTTAAACCGGCAGCTTCCGTCGGGACAGGCAATGGCGGTGTATGCCCCTTTCAAAATCACATAAACGCCGTATTTTACTGCAAACTCACGCTGCAGGGCATTTCTTTCAAAATCGTTCGCCGCTTTTGACGTGAGCCTTTCAAACTCTTTCTGGTGGGGGGTGAAGATGCTCCCTTTTGGGACAAAAGGTATCCATGTCTTATTTTCTGACAGGATGTTGAGGGCATCCGCATCAAAGATCAGGGGCCTGCCTGCGTTCTGAATCAGCAACTTAAGCGCCTGTGCACTGGCCTTTGCCGTACCTAAACCGGGACCGGCAGCAATGCTGCTGTATGGGGAGAGAGCAGGTAATATACTGAAAATCTTTTCATCTTCATCAATGCTCAGCATGGCCTCGGGCACTGCAGTTTGCATTACCATGTAAGATGAGGCGGGGACATGTGCGGTGATAAGGCCCGGACCTGAACGCAAAGCAGCACTTGCAGCCAGCACGGCAGCCCCTGTTTTGCCGTAACTGCCTGAGATCAGAAGCCCGTGTCCGAAACGCCCTTTGTGGTCAAATCTTCCTCTGTGTCGTAAAAGCGGCAGTATATCCTTCTCCTCAGTGAAATGGTTCTTTACCTCCACTTCACGGATGAAATCAGGGTGCAGTCCAATGGGCAGCACATGCCATTCTCCTGCATATTTTTCATTTTCAGGGAATAGAAAACCTAACTTCGGAAGCTGGAAAGTGAGGGTGTGGCGTGCTTTCACAATAGCTCCTGTATTTCCTGCATTGCTGCCGTCGCAAAAAAAACCGGAGGGAACGTCCACAGCAATCACGGTTGTTCCGGAAGCGTTGATATGGTTTATCACTTCTGCCGGAAGACCGCTGACAGGTTTGGAAAGCCCTGACCCGAAAATGGCATCCACCACAATATCGTCGTTCCCGATGTCAGGAGGCGGGTTGCCGGGATATAGTTCCTTCACTTCAAAACCCTGGGTTTGCAAAGCCCTTTCATAGTTGGTCAAACAGCTTTCCGACATTTTATCTGAGTATTTAATAACATGGGCTACTGCCTTATGGCCTTCATGAACAAGCAGTCTTCCCAACGCCAATCCGTCGCCGCCGTTGTTGCCTGTGCCGCAGAATATCCTGAACAGGGAAGCGGTTGGGTAATGCCCTGTGAGCCAACCGGACAATTGCCCGGCAGCGCGTTCCATCAGGTCAATATCAGCAATGGGTTCGTGCCGGATGGTGTAGGCATCGGCCTCCCTGATTTTTTCTATGGGTAGTATCTTCATTTTTTTCTAATAATATAGTTTGTCATTTATCCCTCTCCTGACGCCTGCTTTGGATGCAACAGGCATCACAAAAGTGATTCTGGCTATAAAGTTATAAAAACTTAGCCTTCTCCCATTTTAGATTATTTTTGCCTGCAAATGGATTTTATGAAGAAAAAGCGCCGTGACCTTGTTCTGGAACATGTGGAGATCACCGATGCAGGCTCGGAAGGGAAAGCAGTGGGAAAGTACAACAACAAGGTGGTTTTCGTACCTTTTGCCGTTCCCGGCGATGTGGTGGACGTTGAAGTGCTGAGGCAGAAAAGCTCTTTTTATGAGGGCAGGGCGTTGAAATTCCATACTCTTTCCTCCAGGAGGGTGGAACCGGCCTGCAGGCATTTCGGGGTGTGCGGCGGGTGCAAGTGGCAGAATATGTCATACCTGGATCAGCTCTTCTTCAAGCAAAAGCAGGTATTGGACAACCTGCAGAGAATCGGGAAAGTGGATACCGCCGGGGCAAGTCCCATCATCCCTTCTCCCGAAATTTTCAATTACCGCAGCAAGCTTGAATACACTTTTCTGAACAAACGATGGCTGACTACGGAAGAAATCCAATCGCAGGAGAAGTTTGATATGAACGGGCTGGGTTTTCACGTGCCCGGCAGGTTCGACAGGGTGATTGACATCCGGGAGTGCCTGCTGCAGAAAGACCCTTCCAATGCCATCAGGAACAGTGTCCGTGAATATGCCCTGAGTAAACAGATGACCTTTTACAGCGTCTGGAAATGGGAGGGCTTCCTCCGTAACCTGATCATACGCAACACCACCTGCGGCGAATGGATGGTGATTATGGTATTCAGGGACAATGACCCGCCTGCCATCACTGATTTCATGGAGTACATCAGCCGGAGTTTCCCGGCAGTGAACTCATTGTATTATGTGGTCAACGACAAGAGAAACGCCACACTGTACGGCCTTGATTTCATTCATTATAAAGGAAATCCCTGGATCACTGAAAAAATGGAGGATATATCCTTCAGAATAGGGCCGCAGAGTTTTTTCCAGACCAACCCGGTTCAGGCCCTGACGCTGTATCGCATTGCACGGAAGTTCGCAAATCTGAAAGGGGATGAGGTAGTGTATGATCTTTATTCAGGTGCCGGTACCATCGCAAATTTTGTGGCGCCCGTTTGCAGGAAAGTAGTGGGTATCGAAACTGTGGACCGGGCCGTGGATGATGCCAGGCAGAATGCTCAGCTCAACAAGATTGAAAATGCATTTTTTTATGCCGGAGAAATGGAAAAAATCCTCCATGAAGGGTTTATTGCTGAGAACGGAAAGCCGGATGTTGTCATCACAGATCCTCCCAGGGCGGGAATGCACGAAAGTGTGGTGCAAAAACTAACCGAAATCGCTCCGCAAAGGATTGTATATATCAGCTGCAATCCGGCCACACAGGCCAGGGATATCGCCAGGTTAGGCGACTTTTATACTGTAAGCAAAATTCAGCCTGTGGATATGTTCCCCCACACACAGCATGTCGAAAATGTGGTGGAACTTTGCAGGAAATGACCCTCAGAATTCTATCCCGGCCCTCAACCCGGGAAGAAAGGGGAGTTGGTTCACCGTGCTTCCCGTCATCCTGTCGATATAGAAAATATTTTCCTCGTTGAAAAGATTGATGATGTTGAATTCCACTTCAAAAATCAAATTCCCCTTCAATACAAAATACTTCCTGATCCCTGCATCCACTCTTTGGTAGTATGGCAGTCTCCCCCGGTTGATCTCATCATAAAAAATGCTGAGATTGCCGTTCTGTGTGAGGTAGTTGATGATGGCATTCTCTTCCAGCTCCAGGTTTTCATAAAATCCCACCGTTTTTGTAAAGGGGAACCCGCTTCCGAAATGCCAGCGTACATTGGCCAGCCAGGATTTGTCTTTGCCAAAACGGCGGAAGGCCATCAGGTTCACATTGTGCCTGCGGTCGTAATGCGGATGGTACTCAAAAAGGCTGCCGTCAGGCTTTTCAAAGCTCCTCTGCGTATTCGACAGTGAATAGTTCAGGGTTACCTGGGCATTTTTCAGCAGAAGTTTTACTGATAAATCGATCCCTTCCACATGGCCTTCTTCATAAACAAAATCTTTGGTAAGTATGTCGGGCTTCTCGGGATGGTCAATGTCATTATAGAGCTTGTTACGGTTATAATTGATCAGTTGAGGATAATGTTTGCGGAAAAGTTCTGCGTTCAGTGTGAGAATACCGGCAAATTCTTTTTCGAAGCCCAGGATAATGTGCTCTGATTTCTGCAAAGCGTCGGATTTGCTGTTTCCATTATAATCTTCCTTGATGTTGACAGGGGCGGAGAGGTATCCGTTGAAGAAATTAATAATATCACGGTCGGAGGTGCCGCTGAGGAGGTTTTGAGAATAGAGCCCGGCTGCAAACTTTATCCTGAACCGATTTGTAATAAGGAATTTTAACGCCAACCGCGGTTCCGGTAACAAGGCGCTTAATGAAGCATAATACTGCAACCTCATACCCGGATCTAAAATAAGCCTGCTTTTCTGAAGATGAAGTTGCATATAGGTGGCAACTTCCGTATTGTACTCAAGCTGATTTGTGGCGTTGTTGACAGTGGAGTAAAAGAGGTAATCGGTTTTGAGGCTGAGCAGGTCGATGCCGTATTTCAGGTTGCTTTCTCCAAAATACTGGATGAAGTTCAATCCGGCATTCACTGTGTTAATGACACTTGAACGGGGCACATAGCAGGCCTCGGTCAATTCCATTTGGTAGTGTGAAACGGCGAAGTAGCCTTCCATAAGTGCCGATGACCTGAAAGGCATAATCAGCAGATGGCTCCCCATTCCTTTATTGATCCAGTCGTAACTGAGCGGTGAACCATCCATGCCTGCATGGTCGGTGAAATGAAAGCCGAAAAGGTTGGCTTTAAATCCATTGCCTGCAAAAATGGTGGTTTTCCCGTAAAGATCGGTAAAACTGAACGGATCCTTGTTACCTGTATAGTTGTAATGAAACCGTATGGCTTCATCGTAAAAACAGTGCCGCAGGTTAAACAGGAAAGAAGTGTTGGACACTTTCTGCTCGTCCCTTTTCATTAGCGGTCCTTCTAAAGTCAGTTTGGTTCCGATTGTTGAAAGTTCGGCTTTTCCGGCATACCTGTACACATTACCATACCTGCTGGTGATGTCCATTACGGAGGAGATGGCTCCCCCGTATCTTGCTTCAAATCCTCCTGTAAAAACCTCAGCCCTGGTGATGATGTCAGGGTCAAACACTGAAAACAGCCCGATGGAATGGATGGGATTGTAAATCGTGGCTCCGTCAAGCAGTGTTTTGTTTTGCACAGGCGCTCCGCCCCGGATATATATCTGCCCGCCGATATCTCCGCTACTGACAATCCCGGGCAGGGTCTGGATATGCTGGATGATGTCGGGCATGCTGCCGGTTGACGGAATCATTTTGATTTCTTCAGGGAGAATCGATATTCCGGAAATATTGACGTTTTTTTCTCTCGCGATTTTGTCGGCAGAGACCTGTATCTCATTCAACTCATAACTAACCGGACGGAGGTGGAAATCCCTTACATGAACCATCCCTTTTTCAATGTACAACTGGTCAGTGAGGGTATCGTATCCGATACTGAAGACTTTAATCCTCAGGTTGCCGGCAGGAAGGCCCTGCAGTATGTAGAAACCTTCATCCCCTGCGGCCACACCCCGCTCCAGACCGGTAAGCCGGATGCTTGCAAACATTACAGGTTCACCTGTTTCATTATCATAAACAAACCCCTTAAGTGTCGCTTCCTGCGACATTGCGGGCAGCAGGGCAAACACCTGCAGGGCAATTAGCGCTATTTGCTTAATCCTTTTCATTTCAGCGCATTGTTTGATTTGATCCTTTGAATCCCAAATGTCTCGTGAACCGTCCATAAGCCAGTGAGTCAAGGGTTTGTGGCTTCAGTTTCATGGCGAAGAAAGTGAATTTGTAGCGGCTTGCCAGAAATCCTGTGCCTTTATCAAAGTTGGTGATGCAGATTGCATCGGTGTGGGGCGAGGATTCGGAATCAGACTGGTAATGGTTGATCAGAAGTTCATCACTGATAATGAGCAGGTTGTCTACACCCACGGCCAACCGCAGCACCTGGGTGTCGGGCCGTATGTGCTCCGCCAGGTATTTCAGGTAGTCATCAGAAAGCTGCTGAGCTGTGTCTTCATTGCCCGACTTGAGGTTAATATGGTCGAGCCATGGTCGCCAGTCAACATATTTCATCGTGGTATCTACGGGGCTGATCTCATAATACAGAAACCTTCTGACCCTCTTTTCAAACTGAGAAGGATTCAGTGATCCCGGATAATCAATGACCTCAGGCATATATTGGCCAATGTTGAAATATCTGATCTCATGGAAAGAATAATTCAGATCATGACCGCCAAGGATGGCAGACCGTGCTTCCATCCGGTATCCTGTTTCAGTGTTTTCAATAATGAGTTTATACTCGCAATGTGCCTTCAGAAGCCTGGTTGTTTTAAAGACAAAATAATCATCGCCTGAAAAATCCCCCTCCTCCTTTTGAAAATCCTGTGAAGGCTGCATTTCAATGGTTTCATCGCTGCTTTTTCCAAACGGGATTTCTTCAAGTTTCACCAGGAATTGCTCCGGGCGGATGTTTACCGAATCAGGATGATCCGCAAATTCAAGAGGATCGGTTGAGGATTGAAACAGCCTGTTTATCCTGACATACTGAGCGGTGTCTCTGATATCCAGTATGCACCAGGCTCCGTATATTTCCTTCCAGCCGGCAAGGGTTTCCACTTCTTTTGTGCATGATTCCGTCAGGATCCCGGCCACAAGGAAAATTCTAAAAAGCCAGTATTTCGTCATATCAAAGGGTCATCATTTTCCTCAATGACGCAGAAATAAGCCGATGGGTTTGCTGCAATAACAATTATTCACCGATAATTTTAATGAGGACGCGCTTTTTTCGTCTGCCGTCAAACTCCCCATAGAATATCTGTTCCCAGGGCCCGAAATCAAGCTTGCCATTTGTGACTGCCACCACAGCCTCCCTTCCCATAACAGTCCTTTTCAGGTGGGCGTCAGCATTGTCTTCGTATGTGTTGTGGTTGTATTGCGAATAGGGCTTCTCAGGGGCCAGTTTTTCAAGCCATATTTCAAAGTCCTGATGCAATCCACCCTCATCATCATTGATGAACACACTGGCAGTGATGTGCATGGCATTCACCAGGCACAGGCCTTCCTTTATACCGCTCTCATCCACGGCGGTTTGCACCTCACGGGTGATGTTTATGAAATACCTCCTTGAGGGGGTTTCAAACCATAGCTCTTTGCGAAAAGATTTCATGATATCACGATTATTTGGTTTCTATACACTGTCAAAGATAGTGAAATATTTTTCACAAAACAAAAAATGCGAAGCATTTTTCTATTAATAGCAGTTATGCCGTTAGATGTAGCACAGTATTTTTCGCAAACCCATTCAGTCGCGGTATAAATATTTATTTCCCCTGTTTACCCTTTCCCTGCTTAGCGGTACAGCCCGTCGGGGTCGACATGTTCGCGGAGAATTTTCAGCTCTTCCTCTGTGGGTGGCTCATTCTGAGAGATATGATCTGCAATGAGCAATTCAAATCCTGTGTTTTCGATGACTTCTTGCCGGCTTATGCCCGGGTTCAGGCTGATGAGTCTCATCCTTTTGGATTTTTCTTCATAGTCCATCACACACAGGTTTGTAACCACGCGGTAGGGACCTGTATTCGCAGGCAACCCTGCTTCCTCTCTTGCTCCGGGGCCGTTGAGATATCCGGGGGTGGTGAGGAAGTCTATCTTCTCAAGGAATCGCCTTTTGTCGTGCCTCATTATGGCGATGGTCCTCCAGCAGCAGGAACCTACATCGTTGGCGCCGCCGCTGCCGGGCAACCTGACCTTCGGTGTTTTGTGATTTCCGATCACTGTAGAGTTCAGGTTTCCGTAGCAGTCGATCTGTGCGCCGCCCAGGAAGCCGAACTCGACAAAGCCGCGCTGGGCTGTTTCCATCACATCGCAAATGCCTGAAGCGGCAAGGGCTTTGTTGTAAGTGCGCATATCGCCGACGGCCAGGGGCAGTTTCTCCAGGATGGCGCCGGTGCCTCCGAATTCAAACACAGGCACGAGGTTGGGCGCGTGCATCGCCTGGGCCAGGCTTGCCGCCAGCATCGGGATGCCGGTTCCGATAAAAGCCGTTGTTCCGTCTTCCATTACCCTGGAAGCCAGGCATATCAGTAATTCTGAAGGGGTGTATTCTTTGCTCATATTTTTACCTCCTTTAAAGAGATTTCTTTTAAACGTTCTGGTCCTATTTTCTCAAGCAATCCTTTATGGTCTGGAACATCAAGCACCCATTCCTTCATGTACCCGGCTGTTGCCTCTTCACTCTGCTGTGAGTCGATAAACATCCTGTAATGCGGTTCATCGCGTTCATACAGTCCGGTCATCTCACCGGGCCATGAACCATAAGGGGCATGCACAACGGCATCCACGAGGTAATAGGGGATGATTGTCCTGTCAGGATGTTCCCTGATTTCGTTCACATCAACAATCTGTTCTGTACTCACGATCAGTGTTTTACAGGCCCTTGCCATCTCAAATGCAAAGCCGCTGATGCCGTCTATCTGGCAGTTGCCGTGGATGTCGGCGCGGTTCACATGGATGAATCCGACATCTAAGATAAGGGCGGGCAGCAAGGCTACCGTTCCTCCCGAAAAGGGACATTTGACGGCTATTGCAGAGGATTTCCTGAAAGTGTCGGTTCCTAACATGCATCTCGTGGCAATAAAGGGTACGCCCATGCTGGCCGCTTTAAAACGCCAGGTGAGGCCTGCATTCGACCATTCGACGATTTTTCTGACCGATCCCGACTCAACCCTCCTGCGCAACAGGTTGGAAACGCCGTACACTTCCAGCCCGATGTAGGTGAAATCAATCTCCCTCACCAGATCCATGGCAAAGAGAAGATCGAGTTCATACACACCCTGGCCGGCAATCCGGAAATCTTTTTTGCCCGATTTTACCAAAGCCCGTGTCAGGCTGACAGGACAGCGGACGGTTCCATAGAGCTCGAAACCGATGTAATCACCATCCTTTACGAAGCGGTCAATGGCCTCCTCTTCGGTCATGGTTTTGTCAATCAGCAACTTGCTCTTTTTTCTGTTGTGCTCCCTGAAAGCGTCAAGGTCGACAGGCTGTATAAGATCTGCCTCGCCTTTGTCCACAATGGGAATACAATTGTGATGTTCGTTCATAGATATGTCTTTCTTTTAATATGACTGATATTTTCGTTGGTCAAAACTAAGGATTTTTTATAATCATGAAGCCGGGTTGAAGAAAAATATCAAAAAAGAAAAGCGCTCATAAAATGGAAACAGTGGATTTCCCGGCCGTTTATCGAATAATTGACCTGACTTTAAAAAGTATTAACTTTGCAGCGGAAAAATTTAATTTAAGATGGAAAGACAGATGATGGATACGGATTTACAGTACAGGATCGCCGATATTAAACTGGCGGAATTCGGCAGGAAAGAGATTGAGATCGCGGAAAAGGAAATGCCTGGACTGATGTCGATAAGAAAGAAGTTTGCCAGTGAAAAACCGTTGAAAGGGGCAAGGATAACAGGT
>JAFGME010000017.1 GCA_016927695.1 Bacteroidales bacterium | reverse complement strand
TGACCCATGAGCAATCTGGAATGAGCAATGCTCCGCACAGGGGAAATGAAGATCATATTCCATTGCCGATGGCCCATGTTCCATATATAAATCTATTGGGAAATTGCTTAATGCTGTGGCATAACTGACCCTGATCAGCTTCTTCTTCGCAAAATTGATAAGAGTCAGTATAACAGACGCTTTCCTATTGCCCGTTAATGACCTTATTGGCGCCATCGATGGCGTCGTTCACACTTTGATCTGCAGGATCAATGTTTTTCGCCTTGTTGAGCCAGATGAGGGCTCGCCTGAATTCGGTTTTAACCTTTTCCATTTCCGAATCATATTTTGCCTTATCGCTCTGAATCAAAGGGGTTGCCGCTGCCTGCACCTTGGCTGCATTGTTGTATATTTCCAGTCCCTCTTTCCTGTAATAATTAAGCAATATTTCGTTGAACTTATCCGCTGACCCCTTACAAGTAGCTGTGCCCTGGTTGCAAATTTCTTCCATCTCATCGTATTTCTCCAGCTTCCTCAGCGAATTGGCTTTAAAAAGCATGGCAGAGCAGCTCTTGTAACCCATATTCAGCGAGGTGGTGAAATAGGAAACCGCCTTCTCATAATCATCGCTTTTGTAAGCACATACGGCTGCATTAAAATAAAGGCTGGTATCAATTTCACCCGCATCTTCATATAAAACTATGGCCTTTTCAAAAGCCTCCAATCCTTTGACGTAATCCTTTGCATTGTAAGCTTCAGCCGCTTCAATCTTGTAATCACGCGCCGTCTTGTCCTGGGACCATCCGCTCAATGTTAAAATAAACAATACAAAAACTCCGGTAACAATCTTATTCATCAAAAAAAAATTTAAAATTAAAAACAGCGCAAAATTAGTAAAAAATAAATTTATAACGTTGGAATCATGTTGTGGATTGTCAGGGCAACAGGTAAAATAACACAAATTCAGGGGAGAAATTTCAGAATGAGTATTGCCGTGAGAGTAAGCCGAATTAGAAATTCCTTTCGGAGGTTATTACTCCGGATTTTCACCCAAAATTTCCCCCCGTTCAACAAAAAGCAATTTCCTTTGTTATTTAGGTAAAAGAAAGCTTTTTTCTAATTAAAAATTTACAATTAACAATTAACAATGAAAACAATTACAATGCTTTTATTGCTGCTGATTTCTGCATTTGCAAACGCTCAACCCGCCCAGAGAATGCCAATGATTGGTGAATATGCACCCGGATTCACTGCGGAAACCACACATGGAAAAATTACATTCCCGAACGACTATCAAGGCAGATGGGTGATATTTTTCAGCCACCCGGGCGCTTTCACACCGGTTTGTACATCAGAATTTATGGAAATGCAGGACCGCATAAGTGAGTTTAATATGCTCAATTGCGAGCTGGTCGGCCTTTCAACTGACGGCCTTAATTCACAATACGAATGGATTAAAACGGTAAGGGACGAAATCGAATTCCGTGGGAAAAAGGATATTGAAATCCAATTTCCTATCATTGCCGACACCAGAATGGAAGTAGCCGGCAAATACGGCATGATCCATGAACACATTTCTACTGAAAAAACCGTGAGGGCTTTGTTTTTGATCGATCCTAACGGAATGATCAGGGCTTCGATGTACTACCCGGTATCCAACGGAAGAAACATTGATGAAATACTCCGGCTCCTGAAGGCCATCCAGACCACTGATGAGTATGATGTTGCCACACCCGTCGACTGGAAACCGGGAGAAGATGTCTTTATTCCCCCTCCGTTTGCAGGAGGAAAAGCCTCCAAACAATACAGCGATGCCGTTGAAAAAGGAAATTGTCCGGCATGGTTCATGTGTACAAGGCAAATTCCGGATAGGGAAAAGTAGCCTTCTTTTTAGGGATTCGCATGCTTTTTTGATGGTATAAACCATTTCACCGCAAACAAAAGCACAAATTTGTTTTTATCCAGGATATAAAACCGGAGGGCTATTTCCGGCAAATGATTAGTTTTGGGGTGAATTTTCAGTTTATGCTGTTGTTTTACGCTCCGGATATTGCCGGTAAAGAATATACGCTGGGACAGGAAGAGTCAAAGCATTGCATTAAAGTCCTCCGCCTGCAAAAAGGGAATGGTGTTTCCCTTACTGACGGAAAAGGAAACCTTTTTACGGCTGTAATTGCGGAGGATAACCCCAAACAATGCCGCCTTGAGGTTTTAAGACGTATTCCTCATTACGGAAAAAGGGATTACAGCGTTGAAATAGCCATCGCCCCGGTAAAAAATCCGGCACGCTTTGAATGGTTCCTTGAAAAAGCCACTGAAACAGGTATCGACAGAATACTTCCGTTCACCTCTGCCCAGTCGGAAAGAGATAAAATCAACAGAGAAAGGTCGGAAAAAATCATGATTGCTGCCATGAAACAGTCGATCAGGGCTTATCTTCCGGTTCTGGATGAGATGAAAAAACTTCTTGATATTGTTCAAAGTCCGTTTGACGGCATGAAGTTCATAGCCCATGCCTCCGGGCAGGAAACGCCCCATTTGAAGGATGTTTGCATGAAAGGGACAAAAGTGCTGGTCCTCATCGGGCCGGAAGGGGACTTCACCAGACAGGAAGTGGATGAAGCGGAAAACAACGGTTTCAAACAAATAAATTTAGGACCCAACCGTTTAAGAACAGAAACAGCGGCCCTGACTGCCTGCTGTATCATTAATCTTTTAAACCAATAAATAAAAACGGCTGATGAAAAAAGTACTGTTTATTATCCTTATTCTTCATGGAATATTGCCTGCGTTAGCACAGACCACTGTAAAAATCGGGCTGCTGAAATATGCCGGTGGCGGCGACTGGTATTCCAATCCCACCTCCCTGCCCAATCTGATCAGCTTTTGCAATAAAAATACCGGCACCAACATTGCATCCGAACCGGAAACAGTGGATGCCGGAAGCCCTGAAATTTTCAATTACCCGCTTGTCCACATGACAGGTCACGGCAACGTGGTTTTTTCAAACCAGGACATTAAAAATCTCAGGGATTACCTTACGGGAGGCGGGTTCCTTCATATTTCGGACAATTACGGACTGGATCCTTACATCCGGCGCGAAATGAAAAGGGTTTTTCCGGAACTCGATTTTGTGGAAGTACCTTTCGACCACCCTATCTATCACCAGACTTACAACTTCAGCAAAGGGCTCCCGAAAATACATGAACATGATGAGAAAGCCCCACAAGGGTTTGGGCTGCTGTTTGAAGGAAGGCTGATATGTTTTTACGATTATGAGTGTGACTTAGGGGATGGATGGGAAGATCCTGATGTCCATAAAGATTCTGAAGAAACACGCCTTAAAGCGCTGAAAATGGGCGCCAATATCGTGCAGTTTGCCTTTACCCAATAGCAGGAATTCTGTTTTTGTTGCCTGTTATATTCCTTTGTGATTCACCTGCATCACCGCTCTGTTACGAAATAATCCAACGGCCTCAATACTTTGTCAAAAACAAAAAACTGGATCAGAACAAAGTCACGGTCATCGTTTATCAGGGCGTAAAGTCTGTCAAGATCATGGGTGTAAAGCCGGCCTTCCATATCATATCGCTGCATATCATTAGGCTTATGGAAGGTCTTGATCACGGTTTTGTGATTATCCCTGTCGGTGAGAGTAACTCTGTGAAATGCCGATGTGTTGATAATGCTGTCCTTTCTATCCGGATCCATGTCGTTCAGAAGTGCTTCATACCTCAGATCAGAAAAGGCAGTAAGAAAATTATAAAGGTTCAGTGTATCATAATTCCTGAGGGTGTCATTGGTGGCCCGCTTCACTACAGCAAAGTCATTGCCGTCGCTCAGTATCTCAACTGATTTTTCCGGCTCTTCCATAAACTCAACCACCACCGATTTTATTTCATGGATTTTTTTTCTGAATACCGTATGGTCGCGCCAATCTTCCTCAAGGGTGGAAAACCTGGGGGCAACAAACCCCCTGAAACCCAGCAGATGAACTACAAATGGATTATCCGCCCCTTCCATCAGCATAAATGTTCCCTGGTTATTCTGTGTGGCGCTTCCCACATAAAAGGTTTTGGTCCGTTTTTCATGCGGAAAATATTTCAGTTTACCAAAAAGATTAATCCTGAATACCTTCTGATAAACCTCCACTTTCACCGACTGGGTCGCCAGCAGGGCAATTACATTATCTCTTCCTGTTTTGGGAACAGGGGCTTTAGCAATCATGTGATGTATGGTGTAGAGGAGCAAATCCGTACCGGTTTTGCGTGCATGATACTCTTTATTGAGCATCCAGTTTCCACCGGCTATCCTTTCTAACAAAACACTCCGGTTTTTTTTGTCAACCATGAAAATTTTTGTGATACCCGCCGTATCCTCCACTGCAAAATCATTTTCCCCTTTGGTAAATGTACCGGTACGGGATGTCCCTGATAAAATGAAAGCTATAATGGCAAGAGCCGAAACGATGAACAATATTATTAGATTCTTTTTCATACTTCACAGATAATTCTGACATTTTGAGATCAGGAATATTTCCTTTTCCGGAAATAGATGATGATGATTCCAAAAAACACAACGAACAAAACCGGCAATGCAGTATTAAGCAATATCCACTTTGTTCTGCTTTTTTCAAATTTCTGATTGTCCAGCAACCTAAGCTTTAATTCCCTGCTTCTCAGGCTGATGATCCCTTCTTCATCCACGAGATAGTTTACTGCGTTCATAATCAGGTCTTTGTTACCGAAAAACTGGTCTGTGTAACGGTCATAACCCAGGGGATAAGGCATAATCCGGCCTTCGGTATTGCGAAGCTGGTTTTTTATCACATCTCCGTCAGCAATAAAAATCATACGGCCGGGCTCGCTTTTACTGATAAATCCAATTTCCCTGCTGTCGGCAATTTCAGGAGGCACCCTGTTCCTGTAAAGCGATTCAAATTCGCCCTCCAGAAGAGCGGCCACAGGTATCCTGCCATTATTGTACAATCTCACATCCGGGTCTTTTTTAAGTATATCCAGGCTAATGATCACCGGTGTGCCAACTTTCCTAGAGTACTCAGAGGAGCTCAGCAAAATCTCTTTTCTGACGCCGGGTTTGTAAAGGGTGTCGATGCTGCTGATAAATTCTGTTTTGATCAGGTTCAGATTGCGCACCACCGGGTGTTCGCCCATGGGATTGAGCAACGGGAAATAGAACCAGGGGAAAAACTCAATCTGGGGATTTCCTCCTAAGTTACCCGTCCTCACAGGGATTGCCAGGGCGCTCAGGTCCATTACCAATTCGGTGTTGAGCCGGATACCATAATTAAAAAACTGATCGTCGAGGTTCAGTTTGTTCATAATCCCCACCGTGGCGTCTGCTTCCTGTATGCTGTCCATGCTGGCAAAAACCGGATCGATGAGCCAAAGCACCTTCCCACCCCTCATAATGTACTGATCGATGATGAATTTATCCTTTTCGCTGAATGCCGAATCGGGCCCGGCAATGATGATGGCCTCATATTTATTTCGGATTACCGTTTTCGCCGAATCCACCTGCTTTCTTTCGGTCAGGCTGCTGAGCTTTCCGTCCATCCTGACCCTTTCTACCTGAAACAATTCACCCAGTGAATAAAAGGCATCGGCCGTTTCAAACTCATTCAACTCGCCATGTCCTTCGATAAAAGCCACCTTTGGTTTTATTCCGGCGGTAAGCCGCTTTATGGCCCCGGTCAGGTTGAATTCAAGGTTCTGGACAGAATTGTTCAGGATTTCTTCCGGCGATACTCCCTTTTGGGAAATCAACAGATCGACAGGCACTTCTTTTGACCTGAAGGTAACCATAGTACCCGGAAAAATGATCTGTTGGGACTTTCCCTGCCTGGTGTTAACCATGAGATCGGTAGGATTCAACCCCCTTTCGGCCAGCCTTTTATAGATGTCGTTACGCACTGCTGGATCAGAACTTTCAGACGGATTGATGAATTCATACTGTATATTGGGAGAATAGGCACGGAACTGGTCAAGCATTTCGATGGTCGCCTGCCTTAACCTTTTAAACCCGGCAGGGAACTCCCCTTCAAGATAAACTTCAAAGAAAACAATGTCGTCCAGTTCCCTGAGTATTTTTTTAGTCTGTTCAGAAAGGGTGTATCTTTTTTCGGCAGTAAGGTCAATCCTGAAAAAAAAATAATTGCCAATCACATTCAGCAGGATGATGATCAGAAAAACCATGCTGAATTGAAGAATGGCGCTTTTCTTTGTCACTGCTGCCTCTCGTATGTCTTTATCCCTTTTCATAATCGTCTTTTACCATTTCCTGGACTCAAGGGAAATTTTGGTGAGCAATAAAAAAAACACCATCAGGCTAATAAAATATAGTACGTCCCTGGTGTCAATCACCCCCCTGCTGAGGGAGGCATAATGAGTGCTCATTCCGAGATTTTTCACAATAAGGTCAGCGCCTCCAAACCACTCAAAGGAGTAAATAAATTCGAAACCGGCATACAGGAAAGCACATACAAATGCAGCAAGAATAAATGAAACGATCTGGTTGTCAGTGACCGAGCTGGAAAAAACACCGGCAGCAACAAAGGATGCCCCCAAAAACAACAACCCGATGTAAGAGCCCCATGTTGCCCCCGAGTCGATGTTCCCCTGGGGAAGTCCCAGTTTATACACCGAGTAAAAATAAACCAGGGTGGGCAACAATGAAACAACCACAAGTACCAGTCCGGCAAAATACTTTGCAAGGATAATCTCCAGGTCGGTGATGGGTTTGGTCATGAGTATCTCAATGGTTCCGGATTTATTTTCATCCGCAAAAAAACGCATGGTGATGGCCGGGATCAAAAACAGGAAAACAAAAGGGGAGATTGAGAACAAGCCATCAAGATTGGCATAACCGTACGCCGGGATGTTTGATGCCGCTGGCAGCACCCACAAAAAAAGCCCGTTGATCAGAAGAAATACGACAATGACAACGTATCCGATGAGGGAGCTGAGAAACGCACTTAACTCTTTTCGAAACAAAACCAGCATAACACTTTAATAAATGTGCAAAATTAAACAAATTGCCTTTGATAATGAAAACTCAGGGAAACACTTCCGTAAACAGGGCAGGCAATTTGAATTCATTTTAAATATGTAAAATTCAGGGTTATATTTGCTCTAATCAAAAATTCATAATTAAATTTGCCTTTTGGATAAAAGAAATTTACCGGGAAATATAAAAATATGGCTAACCATTCGACAAAATACATGGGATTTGAGCTCCGCAGCCCTGTCATTGCAGGCAGTTCAGGTTTAACCAACTCGGTTGAAAAGATCACTGAACTGGAAAAAGCAGGGGTTGGGGCCGTTGTACTTAAATCGCTGTTTGAGGAGCAGATCAACTATTTCATCAACAAATCTGTGGCCCAGAGCGAATCATTTCACTCCTATCCGGAAGCAAGGGATTACATTGGCAATTACACAAAAGACCAGAATGTGCTTGATTACCTGAACCTGATCAGGGACTGTAAAGCCCATGTGGGGATTCCTGTCATTGCAAGCATAAACTGCATATCCTCCTCTGAATGGATCTCCTTTGCCAGGAGGATCCAGGACGCCGGAGCCGACGCACTTGAGCTGAACATCTTTGTTCTGCCCTCCGATCCGAAAAGAACCTCGGTTCAAAATGAGGAGGTATATCTGCATATTTTGAATTCCATCATCAGCGAGTTGAAAATCCCGGTTGCGGTTAAAGTAAGTTATTATTTTTCAAGTCTTTCTAACACGCTGCTGAAACTCTCCTGGACGGGCGTAAAAGGATTGGTGCTGTTCAACAGGTTTTTTTCTCCTGACATTGATATTGAAAAGTTCCAGATAACGGCCACCAATGTTTTCAGTACCCCTGAAGAAATTGCCACTTCACTCCGCTGGGTGGCCATGCTTTCGGGCAGGGTACTTTGTGATATTGCAGCCTCCACCGGTGTCCATCATGGTGAAGGGGTGGTGAAACAGCTTCTTGCCGGCGCAAAAGCTGTACAGGTCGTTTCCGCACTGTACAAAAAAGGTCCGGGCATAGTCACTGAAATGATTGATTTTCTGGATCAATGGATGGAGAGAAACCGCTTCAGCACGACAGAAGAATTCATTGGAAAAATGAGTTTCAAAAAACTCGATAATCCTGCAGCCTACGAAAGGGTGCAATTCATGAAACACTTCGCAGGGATTGAATAAAGATCAGCCCCCTCCGAAAACACGCTCAAGAAGGTCGGTCACCCGCGCAACAGGATCTGTCCGTATGTCCTTTTCCTCATCTGCTACTTTGACAAACAAACCGTCAAGGGCTTTACGGGTGGTGTAATCGTCAAGTTCGGTGTTCACCGGATTCCAGCCGGGAACAAACTGCGCTACGTTGTTGTATGCTGTTGTCAGGGTCGACCATGCTTCATTTGCTGAAACTCCTCCAACCAGGGGCTTGTTTAACGAATTGCCAATTTTCGGCTGAAATGCTTCTTTTAACTGCCAGTATGTATTCTCCCTCAGGTAATGGGTGGCAGAAGTGTCGTCACCGTTTAAAATACCAAATGCATCCGCCACTGTCATGGATGTGATGGCATCCACAAAAACCGGCAACGCCTCGGTGGCTGCATCCTCTGCTGCACGGTTCATTGCAAGTATGGCATTTTCAACCAGATCAGTGATGCCAACGGCAACAAGCAAAGGATTGTTCATATTGTCCACAATGATATCAGCTTCCGGCGGGAGGAAAATTTTTATGATTTCATCCTTGTAATAACCATCCACTTTTGAAACAATGGATACGGCAGTATCCGTACCCACAGTAAGCGCCTGCCTGAGACCGGCAATCACCTCCTGCTCTGTGAGCGGCGGATTTTCAATGATCTGCTTTATCTCCTCCGAATCGCATGAAACAAACAATACGGCTGAAAAAAGAAGAGCAAAACAATAGGTTTGTGTCTTCATAGTATGAGTTACTAATGTTTAGTATTAACTAATAAAATTCTATAAATCAAACCTTTGCAAATTTAAGGGCTTTGTTTTGGATTGCCTGTAAACGTTGGCAGCCTTAACAAAACTGGTGAAAAGCGGATGGGGTTTTGCCACGGTGGATTGATACTCAGGGTGAAACTGAACCCCGATAAACCAGGGATGGTCTTTGATCTCAATTATTTCCACAAGATTATCTTTTGTATTGATTCCTGAAGCAATCATCCCTGCCTTTTCATATTCTGCCAGGTACTCATTATTGAATTCATATCTGTGTCTGTGCCGTTCATTAATATTAACAGACTGATAAATGGAGTACACCTTTGAATCTTTGTTCAGCTTGCAGGGGTAAGCGCCCAGCCTCATGGTTCCGCCCATCCCTTTAATTTTCTTCTGTTCTTCCATCATATCAATGACAGGGTATTTTGTGAGGCGGTTCATTTCGGTGGAGTGGGCCTTATCATAATGCAGCACATTTCGTGCAAACTCTACTACTGAACATTGCATTCCAAGGCATATTCCAAAAAAGGGTATTTTGTTTTCCCTTGCATATTGTATGGAGAATATCTTCCCTTCTATACCCCTCTCCCCAAAGCCGGGGGCAACCAGGATGCCATCCAGGTCGTCAAGAAGTTCTGCCGCAGTGTTTCCGGTAATCCGCTCCGAATGGATCAGCCTGAGGTTGACTTTACATTCATTGACGGCGCTGGCATGAACAAATGACTCCGTGATTGATTTGTAGGCATCTTTCAACTCCACATATTTCCCCACCAGCCCAATTTCTACTTCACTTTGTGGATGTTTGAGTTTATAAAGAAACTCCTCCCACTTTTTGAGGTCCGGTTCATTATCGATGGGCATCAGGGTTTTCCGGAGGATCTCCGTGTCAAGATTTTCTTTTTTCATCAGGATGGGAACCTCATAAATGGTTTTGGCATCGATGGATTCGATTACCGATGATGGCTCCACATTGCAAAAAAGTGCAATCTTGCCCTTGAGATTATCATTGAGAGGTTTTTCAGTACGGCAAACTATAATATCGGGTTGCACTCCCGACTCCAACAATGTCTTCACGGAGTGTTGGGTGGGTTTTGTTTTCAACTCCCCGGCCGCTGAGAGATAAGGTACCAGCGTAAGATGAATCACTGCGCAATCGCGACCGAGCTCCCACCGCATCTGCCTCACCGTTTCGATGTATGGCAGGGATTCGATATCGCCGACCGTACCTCCTATCTCTGTGATCACAAAGTCATACCTGCCTGTTTTCCCCAGGAGCATTATCCGCCTTTTTATCTCATCCGTAATATGCGGGATCACCTGAACGGTCTGTCCGAGGTAGTCTCCCTTTCTTTCCTTTTGTATCACGGTCTGGTAGATGCTTCCCGTGGTTACATTGTTTTCCTGGGAAGTAGGCACATTGGTAAAACGCTCATAATGACCCAGATCCAGATCGGTTTCCGCTCCGTCTTGTGTAACATAACATTCGCCATGTTCATAAGGGTTCAGGGTGCCCGGGTCCACATTGATGTAAGGGTCAAGCTTTTGGATGGTAATCGAAAAACCCCTGGATTGAAGCAATTTTGCGAGGCTTGCCGAAATAATTCCCTTGCCCAGGGATGAAGCAACACCTCCTGTTACGAATATGTATTTAGTCCTTGCCATTTTTCAATTTGTTCAGGATGATCCGCAAAAGTAAGCAGACATCCGTTAAGATGCCTGCTAAAATAAAAAACCCATCTTAAAAATAAGAGTATGTTTCAACCTTGGCCAGGTATTTGGCGAGCCTGATCGTTTGCATGGTATACCCGAACTCATTGTCGTACCAGAGATAAATCACTATGTTTTTTCCATCTGCCGAGACCTGTGTGGAGGGACTGTCGAAAATGGAGGCTACCGGATCGCCGATAAAATCGGATGAAACCGATTCGTTGGAGGCAGAGAAACGGATTTCTTCCACATATTTGCCATGAAGGGCTGCATGTCTCAGCAGTTCAATCACCTCTTCACGGGTAGTTTTCTTTTGAACGGAAAGGGATAAAATGGCAAGAGAAACATTGGCAACCGGCACCCTGACTGCATTGGCTGTGAGTTTGCCTTTGAGGCTGGGAATTGCCTTAGCAGCAGCAGACCCTGCCCCTGTGGATGTGATGACCATGTTCAAAGGCGCCGCTCTGCCCCTTCTGGGCTTTTTGTGATAGTTATCCAACAGATTCTGGTCATTGGTGTAAGCATGTATGGTTTCAATATGCCCTTTCTCGATAACCAGTTCATTTTCAAGAATGTTCAGTGCGGGCACAATGGCATTGGTGGTACAGGAAGCGGCTGAAAAGATGTTATCCTGATCGGGATCAAATTCGTTGTGGTTCACTCCATACACAATATTTGGAATATCCCCTTTGCCCGGGGCTGTCAATAAAACTTTGTTTATACCCTTTGCCTTCAAATGCCTTGCCAGACCTTCCCTGTCACGAACCATTCCCGTATTGTCAATGAGCATGGCGTTCCGGATTCCGAATGATTCATAGTCGATGGCCTCCGGATCGGAGCCTTCAATCATCTGGATGATATGACCGTTCATGTTGATTGTCCTGTTTTCAATATCTTCCAGCACATTACCCCTGAAAGGCCCATGGATGGAATCGTGCCTCGACAGAGAGGCCCTTTTGATGATGTCTTCTGCCGTTACCTTCCTGGTTACAACAGCTTTGGGCAGCAATTGACGGCCGTTGCCCTGAATGATCAATTCCCTCAGAAGGAGTCTTCCGATCCTGCCATAGCCGTACAGTACAACATCCACCGGTTTGACAAAACGGAGCGGCTTCCCTTTGATGCCCTTTAGTTTATCATCCAAAAATGCTTTGGGGTCGTTTTTGAAACGGTCATGCTCCTCTGTCCATTCATAATTCAATTTGCCTATGTCAATTTTGGCATGGGGAAGGTCCATTTCATAAATTGCCCTGGATAACAACAATGAATCCCGCACATCCAGCCGTTTCCCGATAATGGTCTGTGCATAGGAATGTTTGAAAAGGATTACGCTTGCACTTCTGTCAATGAGCTGGTTGCGGAAAAAGGTAAGCTCTATCGATTTGTCATAAAAAAGTTTACCCAAAACATTGATTAATTCAAAGCCGGTTTTTTCATCGTTGAACCATTGGTTCATATTGTCCTCATAATCGGAGGAATAATTGATTTTCTGATGGCTGCTGTCCATAAGAATTTGATTTTAAATTTTTTAAAATAAAAACTGAAAAAATCTCTGATGTCAGCAGACGAAAATAATTCATTTTCCTGAATAATCAATGAAATGAAAAAAAAATTTTACTTTGAAAAAAAAACGGGACAGATTGAAAAAAGAACCGTCCCGCTTCATTTAATGTGTAAAAAACCTATTCCCCCAGATATGCTTTGAGGAGCTTACTGCGGGAGGTATGTTTCAGCCTGCGGATGGCTTTTTCTTTGATCTGCCTTACCCTTTCCCTGGTGAGATCGAATTTAGCTCCGATCTCTTCAAGGGTGAGCCCGTGGGGCATACCTATCCCGTAATACAGATTAATGACATCCCTTTCCTTTTTGGTGAGGGTAGCCAAAGATCTTTGAATTTCCTTGGCCAGCGATTCTTTCATAAGACCATCGTCAGTGTAAGGCATATCGTCTGAAACGAAGACATCAAGAAATTTGGTATCATCGTCCTGGGTAAGGGGGGCATCCATAGAAACATACCTGGTGGTGATTTTTCTTGCTGCATCCACCTTGTAATCAGGCATTTCAAGAGTTTCTGCGATTTCTTCCGAAGAGGGCATTCTTTCATACTCCTGCTCTAATCTGGAAGTTGCTTTTTTGATTTTATTAAGAGAACCTACCTGGTTGAGGGGCAGCCGGATGATCCTTGATTGCTCTGCCAAAGCCTGAAGAATCGATTGCCTGATCCACCAGACCGCATATGAAATGAATTTAAATCCCCTGGTTTCATCAAACCTCTTGGCTGCTTTGATCAATCCAAGGTTACCTTCATTGATAAGGTCCGGCAAACTTAAGCCCTGATTCTGGTACTGCTTTGCAACAGAGACAACAAAACGGAGATTTGCTTTCACCAGCTTTTCAAGGGCTTTCTGATCACCTTGCTTAACCCTCTGGGCAAGTTGCACCTCCTCATCAGCAGTGATAAGCTCTTCCTTGCCGATGTCCTGGAGGTACTTATCCAGTGAAGCAGTCTCCCTGTTGGTGATTGACTTTGTAATTTTTAGTTGTCTCATCTTCCACCTTTATTTAACAAATAACTGATAATCAAAATTATAACAGGAAAACAAAAAGGGGCTCAAAGATACAGCTTTTTTACATCATTTCCAAATATATTCGCTGTTTTTCCTGTTAATATCCCACAAGACAACTTCAACGATCTGCCTGTTATTGCGTTAAGCTGTGAAAAAAAATTATAAACAATAATTCCTTACTGTCACAATCCGACTCCATAATAGGCTTTCTGCCCGTTTGGGTAAACACCCTCTATCAATGTCCCACCTCTTTTACCTGAAAGGATTTGATGTACATCGGCAATAGACCTCACCGGTTTATCATCAATATGAGTAACGATGAATCCTGCTTTTAACCCCACATCCCTGAGTTTTCCCTGTCCTACTTCAACCACCTTCACACCGTTTTCGATTCCAAGTGAACTCAATTCCTCTGTTGATGCCGGCTCAAAAGTAACACCCAGAAGATTCAGGTCTTCTTTTTTGACAATTTCCGTTGTCCCGCTGATATTCCTAAGGGTAACATCAAATTCCTTCATTTGTTCACCCCTCATGGCATATACTTTTATCCGGTCGCCCGGTCTGTGGGTCCCTATTGCCTCGAGCAGGGCAGATTTGGAATTGATATTTGCATCCTCAATGCGGATGATGACATCCCCTTGCCTGATGCCTGCCTCATGTGCAGATCCGTTGTCCATCACCTCCATCACATAAATTCCTTTCAGGTCCGACAGCCCCTTCTCTTTGGCAAACTTACTGTCGATTTCCACAAAGGTGATCCCTAAGTAAGCCCTCTGAATCTCACCGAATTTCAGAAAATCATCCATCACTTTTTTGACCATGTTGACAGGAATAGCAAAACTATACCCCGTATAAGATCCTGTATTGGAGGCAATCGCAGCATTGATCCCGATCAGTTCTCCGCTGGTGTTGACAAGCGCACCGCCGCTGTTGCCCCTGTTCACCACAGCATCTGTCTGGATAAACGATTCAATGGCTGAAGCGGAACCCAAAATATTTATATTCCTTGCCTTGGCGCTTACAATCCCGGCAGTAACCGTCGAAGTCAGATTAAAAGGGTTCCCGACTGCCAGCACCCATTCCCCGATCTGAAGATCGTCGGAATTACCGTACGTCATATACGGCAGGTTGTTCTCCTTTACTTTGATCAGAGCCAGGTCGGTAGAGGGATCAAGCCCCAAAACTTCAGCCTCGTATGTTCTTTTGTCGTTCAGGGTCACCTCCAGGCGATCCGCTTCCTGGACAACGTGGTTGTTGGTCACAATATAGCCGTCGGGAGATATTATCACCCCCGACCCGGTTGCCGTCACCGGTGCATTGTAATGGTTATATGGATTGCCAAAAAAATCATTAAAGAGATCAAAAAAGTCATTGTAAACTTTGTTCCTCTGCCTCAGCTCAGCCTTGATATGTACCACCGCATGAACAGTTTTGTCTGCAGCATCAACAAAATCGGGCCCAATGACAGGCAGATGGGATGAATAACTGGCCTGCACTACAGGAAGGACTTCTTCTCCTCCCTGATGAACGCCTTCTTTCCTTCCATCTGTAACGAGAAATATTAAAAGAACGAGTAAACCTCCGCCAAATCCTGTCAAAAAATTCACAGCTATCTTTTTCATAACATCATGTTTTTATTTTATTATTTTATTTTCTTTGCCCAATATTATCAACAATTATACCTGCGATAAGTTTATAAATACCAACTCCTGATGTTTCCATCCAAACCCTTAACGGAT
>JAFGME010000120.1 GCA_016927695.1 Bacteroidales bacterium | reverse complement strand
CATTTTCCTGAACCTGCTGTAGAATTTACCATCTGTCCGTTTCAAGGTTATTATGGCGGAGTTGTCCGCCAGGGTATCAATGGTTTGGATAAGCTCCTGGGCCGGTGATATCAATGGAAGAAAGACAAATACTAAAAGTAATAAGCCGTTATTTTTATAATGTTTTTTCATCGTTTTCTTTTTTTCAGGTTTACATATTCATTTGTGTATTTAAGTTACACATCCATAAAAAACAACCCGCCGGCGCTTTTGGCCTATTTGAAACCTTTGTTGCCATCCATAGTGTTTTGGCGGGATAAATGTAAGAAAATTATTCAGGATTGTCAAGTGGCACAAAAAAGAAACGCAGGAGCGAAAAATCACCCCCGCGTTCCGGAGAAGAGTCTACAAACTGATTAACGTTTAATAAATCTTCTTACGGCAAAGCTGCCGTCAGAAGCTGAAACCTTCAAAGTATAAAGCCCGCTGACAAATTCATCCACCGGCACTTCCAGCCTGTAGTTTCCTTTGTCAGGAGAATGGTGCGAGGTGTAAACCTGTCTTCCGTTCTGGTCAAAAACAGCAACATTAAATTCACCGGGCCTGTTCAGGTTGAAATTGATATACACTGATTCTTCGGCAGGGTTGGGATACAGATCACCCATGCTTATGCCTTCAGCAACATGGTCTTTAATGGAGAGGGAAATCTGGTCGCCATCGATGAAGAAACTGATGCCGGTCACCTCAGGATGATCTTCGCTGATTGTTATGATGGCCGGGATACAGTACTTACCTGTGATCTCTGCATACACCTTGTAAGTTCCATAGGCAATTTGAGGGAATTCAAAATATCCGTCGTTTCCGGTATAGGTGCAGGTGAACAGGTTGTCCGTTTCGTCCATCAGCAATATCTCCACGTTGTAAACGGGGCCCAGGTCACCGGATTTGTAAGCGCTCTTGTAAATGCTTCCCGCGATCAGGCCTGTTCCGGGCTGTGCGCCGGATATGGGAATCATGTGAACATCTGCATTCCAGATGTTGCTCTGCAGGTTGATGATGTTGGCATTCACCCAGTTGGGGACACTCACATAATATGTCGGGATATACAGGTTGTAATTGGGGGAGTTGGGACTCAGTTCGGCCTTCAGGATATAGGCGCCTTCCTCGAGTTGGAAGAAGTCGTAATACCCGTATTCATGGATAAAGCTGGCAAACACATCCACGATCTGACCGTTTTCTATCCTGTAAAGGTAGGCGAATCCTTCATCAATAGGAAAATTGCCTGCAAATACAGTTCCACCCAAATTATAATGATTGGGCACATCAATGGTAATGGTCTCGCAAAAGGTATCCATACAATAGCTGCAGGCGCTGATGACCGTGAGGCAGACACTATAAACGCCTTCAGAGCCATAGGTATGTACCGGGAACTGTTGGGTTGAGGTGTTGCCGTCGCCGAAATCCCAATGCCAACCGGCAATCAGTCCCTGGGATGCATCGTTGAAGAAAAATGTGAAGGGATCCCCCGGGTCCTGTATATAGGTGAAATAAGCGATACAGGGCGGACAGGGGTCTTCTATTTCCACTACATCACAGAAGGTGTCCGTGTTGCCGTTGCACGCGTTCACAACGGTGAGGCAAACATTGTAAATGCCGGGAGACTGATAGGTGTGGACGGGATTTTCGAGGCCGGAAACGCCTCCATCCCCGAAATTCCAAATCCAATCGCTGATGTTGCCCTGTGAAACGCTGACAAAAAATACCGTAAACGGATCGATGTTACTGAGTGAATGGGTGAAGCCGGCCACCACCGGTGGGCAGGGTATTTCAAAGGGAGGAAAGGTGATGTCGTCGATGCGGGCGCAATCCTCTCCCATTGCAACTGCATAGTCCTTGGTATATTGCCATGTAAAAGTATGCACTCCAGGATCCACGGGGTATGAAACCTGGCCCCACGGTATCTCACCCGACCAGTTTTCGATCTCAATACCGTCAATGAAGAAGAAAAATTTATCGAAAAAGTTCTCTGAGGAGACCTGTCTGTAAAAGGAAATATTGCCGGCTTCCAGAATGTTCAACTCAAGCGACAGGCCTGTGGATGCCCCATCGGCAACGAGGCCTGATTTTGCACAATAATTACCCTGGCTGGGATTCATATCGTCGATCATCCAGGGTATATTGCCTGTAAACATCCAGTCGAACTTGCTGAAGTCGCCCGTTTCAAAATCTTCATCCACCGGCGGGGGCGGGGGTGTGCCTCCTGTGGGCAGTTTGATGTAATCGAGGCGGGTACAGTCATCCCCCAGGGCCACCGAAGCATCTTTATTGTAAACCCATTTGAAGGTATGCATGCCTGTTGCGACCGGGTATTCATGGAACATCCATCCAATCTCTCCCGACCATTTTTCAATGAGTGCATTGTCAATAAAAAAGCTGAATTCATCATAATTGGCCTCTGTGGATATGCTGGAATAAAAGGATATGGTGTTTTGTTCCTGCACCTCCACCTGGATGATTAACTCTGTGAATTCATTGTTCTCTATCTGGCCTGACCTGGCACAATAAAGCCCCTCCCACGGATCCAATGTTTCAATCATCCAGTCGGACATTCCGCCGAACTGCCAGTTGAATTTGGAGAAGTCTCCGGTCTCAAAATCCTCGATCGCCGGGTTGGTGCCACCACCCTGCAGGCCGAAAAAGGTGAGGTACTCTGCCATAACTTCCTCCTTCGGTGTGGGGCCAAATGACATTCCGCCGAATTCAACCGAAGCGCCGATGGTTTTATAGGTGCTTTCGTCATAAGCCACAGCGCAGCCGAATATTTCCGGCCCGTGATTCTCCAAAACGAGAAAAGAACTGCCCAGAGGCCCGATATGATCAATGTACTTGTCTTCACCGTTGTACAGGAAGAACATCCCTTCGGTAAATGTGGCCGGCTGTCCTGCAATATTCTGAAGCACAGGGCCGTAATTCCCGTCGGCGATGGGATCGATGCTGAACATGGGATGCACCGGTGTCGGGCTGTCCCACGCCCAGGTGTCGCCACCTTCCATATAGAGTTTGCCCCCCAGCGCCAGGAAGTCGGCGAGAAGCTGGCCTTCAACGGGGGTGAGCACATGATTGGCAGGCCATATCCCAAGGCAGACAAAAGCCGCCGAATACTGGCCCAGTGAGGGGGGCAGAGCTAACTTGTAATCCACCTGATGGCCTGCATTTTCAATGGCTTCCTGTATCATGATGCCCGATCCGGGGCTTAGGTCCAGATCAGCCACTAATATTGTGCCGCCCGTACACTCTTCCACCTTGATATAATCCTGTTTGGTGATGCTGCTGGTACTCACACCATCGGAAACCGTCAGGGTGACATCAAAGGATCCGAAATTGCTGTACTGAATGGCCGGATTCTGCATTGTGGAATAAGGCGGATTGCCTCCCGGAAATTGCCACTCCCATGAAATGATATTGCCCGATGAATTATCGGTAAACTGAGTCATTTCCCCTTCGCAAAGGAGGGTTGGAGCGCCTGTAAAGCCGGCAGCAATGCTGGTACCTGCTCCCGGGAATACAATATAATCCAGCCAGGCACAATCTTCGCCCATTACAACCGAAAAATCTTTTTCATAACTCCATTGGTAAATATGCGTCCCCGGGCCAACGGAATAGGATGCAGATGTCCAGTCAATTTCACCGGACCAGGACTCCATGATCATGTTGTCGATAATGAAGGTCAGTTTATCATAGAAGGTTTCCGATGACACTTTGAAATAAAATGAGACTTCGCCGGGATTTTGATTCTCAAGCATTACCGTAATTTCACTGGTTTCATTATTGCCGGTAAACCCTGACTTCGCCGAATAAACCCCCTGGTGTGGATCGGCCTGGGTGATGATCCAGGGTGCATTGCCCCCCATTGTCCAGGGGAATTTGCTGAAATCCCCCGTTTCAAAGTCCTCCACCAGGTCGGCATTGGAGGGTTGTCCGAAGAACTGAAGGATCGAAGAGACCAGTTCCTGCTTTGAGGTGGCCATTTCAAGCATACCGCCTATTTCAAAAGCCAGACCGACGGTTTTGTATGAGCCCTCATCATAAGAAACCCCGCATCCGAAAACCGGATCGGAATGGAAGAATATGTCGTCGGCAGGGCTGATGGCTGATATATGATCAAAATCGGGACCCCAGTTATAGGCAGCATTATCGTATCCGAAAAGCATATTCTCCGTCAAGGTGCCGGATTGCCCTATGAGTTCCAGGATGTCGTACCAGAAAGCTTCCTCCACGCCAAGAATATTAAACATGGCATGCACAGGTGTCGGGTAATCCCAGAACCAGGTGTCGCCCCCTTCCATAAAGAGATGGCCTCCGGCGTTGAGATAATTTACAAGGATTATGCCTTCAGGGTCAGATAGCACATAATTGTCGGGAAACATTCCGAGGCACACAAACACCGCCCCAAAATCCTGAGTATTTGAAGGAAGTAACGTGGTATACTGTACTGAATATCCCAGATTACTGATGATCTGGTAGATCTGAGGGCCAGAGTTGTGCAGGGGCGAAAGATCGGCAACAAGAATCGTTGCACCCTCCTCCATATCACTGTGACTACTCTCTGCTTTCAGCATTTCCGATATCTCCGCAAGCCGGCCGGCCCTGATGATATCCCTGGGATCGTTGGTTTTTTGAGAGGGGATCTCTTTTTTGTGGATCCTGACCGGATATCCGTTCTGGTTTACTCCGGGTTCCTGAGCTGTTAACGGCAGTAGCCATAACATGGTGAGCATCATCACCAGGAGGGGCATCCGGAATTTTCTTAATTGTGTTGTTCCGTTTTTCATAATATTGAAATTTTTGTTTGTTTTAAAGGGATCGGTTTGAGCTAAACGGTTGCATCGTTATAGTGAGAATAAGTTTAAAAGGAATACCTGATTCCAGCTTTTAACCCTGTGAAGCAGACTTTTCTGCTGGTGTTGCGGGAGTTTTTGTATACCGGCTTAATATATTGCCTGTATTCCGGTTCCGCAAAAACAGAATAGTGTTTGTCCAGGCGGCACGACACCCCCATTCCGAAATACATCTGCCAGTTCGTATTTAACCTGGCTGAGGGTTCGTTCTCCACTTGCAGCACTCTTAAACCCGTGCCTGGAATAAAATATGCAATCTCCCCCTTTTTCACAAGAAAAGACATTACCGGCCCCAGCACAAAATAATATGAAAAAGTTTTGCCTTTCAGGCGGTATCCGGCAAGGAAGGGTATTTCAAGATAAATTGACCGGCTGTTAAGTGTTTGACGGTAAAAACCCTCCACAGTATCAAAGACATCGATCTCAGAAGTGACGTACTCCCTTTGATACGTATATGTCAGGGTGTCGAGGTGATAGATGACAGAGTCCACTTTGGTGTAGTTGCCTACGATATCTTGTTTCAGATAGTCGACGCTGTAGTTCCATACATCTTTGGCGGAGGCAACCCAGAGGCCGGTTTGGAGAAAGTAGCCCGTGAAAATGTATCTGCCGTCGATGCCAACATGCCAATCCTGGCTTACATTGCCTTTTCCCGGATAGTGATTCATTCCGGTTCCTGCAAAAAGGCCGGCCGAGAGCTTTCCTTCATCCGGGCAAAGATATTTATTGCCCTTCTTCTTTTTCCCTGAAAGGATATTCAAATCATAAAACTTGCTTCGCATCGACGCTTCCGGCAACACTGGAAAAGGGCAACCGGGAATCAGGGGCACAAAAGAAGAGGAAGCCTGTGCAATCGGTTGGTTTTCAACACCTTTAAATTTTTCATTCTTTCCTGATTGTAATGAAATATCACTAAGGCCGGGAAACGTTTTTGTTTTTTCCTCTGTTGTTGTCGGAAAAGACTGGATCACCGGGTCACCGGATGTTCTTTCCACGGGGGTGGTTCTATCTTCCTGAGGTATGACCCCCTGAGGGTCCTCGCCTGAAATATTTTCGGGGACAGTAATGGCGTTCTGTAAGGCCGCTTCGCCCTGGTGGTCAACCGGCGCCGGGTCAGCAATTTGCAGGGCCGCCGGCGCTTCGGGCAGTTTATTACCGGATTGATCGTGACGGAGAAGAGGGATCAGAAGAAAAAAAAGCAGCATTATGCTCACCGTCAGTGTGAAATGTACCGGGGTCAGCAAAGGTTTCCGGGACAGTGAATTTTCAACGGAATGCCATATTTCCGGAGCTGCATGGTGTTGCGGAAGACTGTTCAGGGCTTCATGATAATTCGCTGAAGCTTCCAGCTTGTCGAGCTCTGCGGATATCTTTTCCCAGGCTTCCGGACCGGCTTTATGCCCCGGCAGTTTGTCATGCAGGTTATATTTCGGTTTACTGCTCATCTGATCAGTCCGTCAATTTTGTTAATGATCTCCTGAAGCCTTTTTCTGGCATGGAAAAGCTGCGACTTGGAAGTGCCTGGGGATATCCCAAGCATATCTGCCGCTTCATGGTGGGAATACCCTTCCACTTCAATGAGCAGAAAAACGGTTCTGTATCCTTCCGGAAGGGAAAGTATTGCCTTTTCCAGATACTCTCCGGTGATGGAATCAGGCAGGTAAACGGCAAAGTCGTGTATATCTTCATTGAATTCCACGGTAAATCTTTCTTTTTTCAGCCTTTTCAGGGCGCACCGCACCACAATGGTTTTGATCCATGCCCCAAGTGTTGATCTGCCCTGAAAGTCCCTGATATCCCTGAACACCTGAATAAAGGCTTCCTGCAGCACGTCCCCGGCATCCTCCCGGTTGTTCATCATCCTGTATGCTGTGGAAAACATGGCATCACAATAACGCAGGTACAAAGTTTTCTGCGACTTCCTGTCATTTTCACAACATTTGTCAATTAGCTCTTTTTCAGCAAGTTTCGATATGAGCGCTACATCCTCTGCCAAGGGGTTGCCTTATTGTTTTTCATAAAAGTACAAAACAAAGGGAGAATATTTTAGCCCATGGTTGCATGGGGAAAAAATTTTTATGCAGGATTGAACGGACCAAGTGGGATGGGATCATCCGTACAATCAGGAGGGAGGTCCTCAGAGAGTTATTGTTTTCAGCATGATCCCTCCGGGCCGGGTTCCATGGGGATCACCTCCATCGCGGGACTTACGGAATAAATCCTTCTGTTATCAAGACGTTTGCAACGGTATCTTTTCTTCAGCTTTTCCAGTTTAATAAAAACCATGCCGTTATGTATCCTGAAAACGGAATTTAGCGGGATGTCTTCCAGTGTGATTTGTTTTTCCCTGTTATAGGAGGCAAGCATTTTGTTGATCCTGTCGTCGGTGGCGGTGGAGTAACCGGGATTGCCGGCGATTTTTGCAAGGGCAGCATGAAGATCGGGGGGAAATATCCCGTAATTCATATATTCTGCCAGCAACAGGGCATAATTGCTTTTCCACTCCCTTCCATGAGGCATCACATGGCTGCGGTACTTTTCCCAGGTAAGCAGATGGGCAAACTCGTGCAGCAATGTCACTAAAAAATGGTATGGATTGAGGTTGTAATTCACTGATATCCTGTGATTACAGTATCTTATCGGGGGTCTGTAGTCACCAAGTTTTGAAGTGCGTGCCCTGCTGATCTTAAGAAAAACTTTGTAATGTTTCAGAAATGCCATCACCGGGTCCAATGCTGCTTCAGGCAGGTGTTTTTGAAGAATCTCCCGCCCCTTATCCATACACAAAGGTGTTGCTTCCTGATAAAAACATCTGTTTTTCTACCCGTGAGCAATTGCAATCGTTGAAGTTTTTTCTCCACTTCCTGTTTTTATGCCTGGTGGAGGCGCAGGCCGCAAACAGTAAAAGGATCACAGCAACAGCAAGGATCAGTCCGGATTTTTTTCCCCGATTCATAGCGCCAAAATTAACATTTCAAACCGGTTTTCAAACGGACCAGGGCTAAAATTATTCAACCTGAATGAGGTTTATTAAAATTCATTAATTTAGCAGGAAATATAAAGCCACCCGATGGTCAGGCAATTCGGAAAATATATCATGCTGATGCTGAATGTGTACAAAAAACCGGAAAAATGGGGCGTTTTCCGCAGGCAGCTATTTTTCGAAATATTTCATTTAGGGGTTGAGTCGATGGGGATTGTAGCCATCATTTCTGTTTTTATGGGCGCTGTGGTGGCCATACAAACGGCTTACAACATCGACAGCCCGCTGATCCCTCTGACTATGGTAGGATTCACCACACGTCAGTCTGTGATACTTGAATTCTCCCCAACCATAATCAGCCTGATCCTTGCCGGAAAAGTAGGCTCCAGGATTGCCTCCGAAATCGGCACGATGAGGGTGACCGAACAGATAGATGCCCTGGAGATCATGGGCATCAACCCGGCTAATTATCTGATCCTTCCCAAGGTCACGGCCGCTATGCTTTTTAACCCTGTGATCATCTTGCTCAGCATTGTTTTTTCCATGTCAGGGGGCTGGCTGGTTTCGATTCTTACCGACCTTGTAACCACACATGATTATATCGTGGGATTAAGATATGATTTCGATTCATTCACCATTTTGTATGCCCTGATCAAAACGGTGGTGTTTGCCTACCTCATCACTTCCATCTCAGGCTTTATGGGCTTCACTGTCAGGGGAGGTTCTCTTGAAGTGGGCGCCTCCTCTACCAAGGCGGTGGTGTGGAGCAGCATCATGATCATATTGTTCAACCTGATACTGACACAACTCCTTTTGTCGTGATAGAAACAATCAACATATCCAAATCATTCGGCGACCATAATGTGCTCAACGATATCAGTGTGAAGTTTGAAAAGGGTAAAACCAATCTTATCATAGGGAGAAGCGGTTCGGGAAAAACGGTTTTGATGAAGTGCCTTGTCGGCCTGCTTGAAGTCGATAGCGGAAGTGTTATGTTTGATAACAGGGATTTCTCGGCCATGTCATTCGGCGAACGGAAAAAGATCAGGCAGGAAATTGGAATGCTTTTTCAGGGAGGCGCTCTTTTTGATTCCATGACTGTTGAGCAAAACGTGGTATTCCCATTGACCTTGTTTACCGATCAGTCGAATGAGGAAAAGCTTGAAAGGGCAAATTTTTGTCTGAGAAGGGTCGATCTGGAAAATGTCAACAGGCTTTTTCCGGCCGAGCTGAGCGGCGGTATGAAGAAAAGGGTGGCCATTGCCAGGGCCATTGCCATGAATCCAAAATATCTGTTCTGCGATGAGCCCAATTCAGGCCTTGATCCTTTGACATCAGGCGTAATAGACGAACTCATCAGCGAGATCTCCGAAGAATACCGGATGACCACCGTGGTAAACACCCATGATATGAATTCAGTGATCAAAATCGGCGATAAGATATCCTTCATCCATGATGGCAGGCTCTGGTGGGAAGGGGATAAAAACGATGTGCTGCAAACGGAAAATCAGGAGCTTAATGACTTTGTATTTTCCACAGCGCTCACACAAAAACTGAAAAAATGAACCTTCTGGACATCATCATACTGATTCCTGTGATCTGGTTTGCCTTTTCCGGTTTCAAACGGGGGCTGATCATAGAGATAGCCACCCTTGCCGCACTCATTCTGGGGGTCTATGCCAGCATACATTTCTCTCATTATGCGCAAAATTTCCTCTCCAACAATTTTGATATCAGAGATAAATACCTTCCGGCAGCCTCGTTTGGCCTGACATTCGTGGTGGTTTTGATCCTTGTTTTTGCCATCGGTAAAATATTTGAACAAGTCATAAAATTTGCAGCATTGGGATTTATGAATAAAATGGCAGGCGGTTTTTTTGGAATATTAAAAGCATTGGTTCTTATGAGTGTCATGTTCCTGCTGATAAGCAATTTCAGAAACGGCCTGTTCTCTTCTGAAATGAAAGAAAAAAGCCTGTTCTTTAAACCGGTGGAGGTTATTGCTCCTTTCCTTTGGAGAGGGCTGAAAGACATGAGCCCCCTGATCGAAGAAAAAAAACCGGAGATCATTACCGCATACATAGATGTAAATAACCAAGCCAGGTGATCTTTTTCAGCAAAATAATACTGTCACAAAGACTTATTATAACCAGGACTGAGCATAAAGCCAATATCCCGGTGATATTTGACGTACCTTTTTGCAAACCCTCCAATAATACAGGAGGGTAATTACCAGGTTGCTTCCTGAATGGAAACTTCCAGGACGTAATCATCATCAGCGCTGTAATCTGAAGACACTTTCGTTTCGATATAATACGGGATACCATCAAGCTCACCCTCGTACACTGCTTTGATCTTAAACAAATCTCCCTCCCCTCCCCAAACAATGGATTCGCTGCCGTCAGACGGCAAACATTCCTTAAATTTAAGACGGTATTCCTCAAACCGTGAATGGACCTCTTCAAAAGGGGCCGGCATCCCGATTTCTGATGCGAAGTCGTAGGAAATCAGGAAAAACTGAACCTCTTCACGGGTCATCCCTTCAATATGAATGGTACACTCGTAATAATCGATAAAATCAGTGGACTCGGTAAGGTTGCCTTTTACCGTTCCCATTTCCTCTTCCCCGGTGGAATGGATTACCTTTTTTATCCCTTCACAGAAAGAATAATTCTGAATTTCATATATCTTTTCGGCCTCCTGAAATCTGGCATACCATTCAAGGTAGGGAGCGTCGCCATCCTCACTTATGGTAAAGCCGAACACAGGCTTGTATTCACCGGGGCCCAGGTATACAGGTCCGTCAGGCAATGCGCTGGTTTCGGTGAAAGGAGGTACTTCCCCCCCGAGGATGAAATCGTAAAAGCGGATGGTTTCATCCGAAATGTTTTTTATATAATACAGATAGTCAAGCACCCCATACCGTTCGAAATAGGTGTAATAGAAGATGTAATCCCTGTTTTTCCTTGGATAATCAGGACTTGCATCCTCGTATACCAAAAATTCGGCGTTCCACGTAAATCCGGGGTACCCGGTGATGCTGCGGCACCTGAAAAACACCATTTTCTCATACGGTCCAAGGATCAGGACATCCGGAGGATGACTTTTCAGGACTTCATATTCATAGCCTTCATCACTCATCTGGAAGTCGAAAAAAAACATTTTGTCATCAGACAAATTCTTCAGAAAATAATTATAAACCCTGAATCCGTTGTCATCCGTTTCTTCATCCATTCCGAATTCATAATCCACATCCTGCTGTGGATCCGCGGTTTGCGCCATCGTTAAAACAAAAGGGGCAAGCATAAGGAATACAAAAACATAAAAGTTTGCTTTCATAAATATTGTTTTGGCTTTATACGGTATATTTTGTAAAAAGATTTGACGTGTTATCGCTATTTATCACAGGTCAAAACCCTGGCCGAGATGTGGGATGGTGATATTCCAGCCCCGGGTGTCTTTTAGTTTCACTCTGAGGGCATCGGATGCCTGTTGCTCTCCATGCACTATAAACACTTTTTCGGGTGGAGTCCTGAGGTTTGCAAGCCAGTCGATGATCTCCTTCTGATCCGCATGCGACGACATGGTATTGATGTTGGCCACATGTGCCTTTACTTCAAAATAATGGCCGTGTATCTTGATCTCCTGCGCCCCTTCGCTGATCATTCTGCCACGTGTACCCGCCGCCTGATAACCCGGTATGATCACCGTGGACGAAGGGTTACCGAGATGGGTTTTAAGATAGCGCAATATCCTTCCTCCGTTCATCATGCCGCTGCCTGCGATAATGATCTTTGTGTTTTTATTTTCAGCCAGGTGTTCGGTTTCCTGAACCGAATGTATCATTTTGGTACTGCCGAAGACCTCATCGAGGATGGCTGTACCCAGCTTGAGCCAGTTCGGGTATTTTTGGAATATCCTGCTGACATCTATTCCCATGGGGCTGTCTAAATACACCGGGATATCGGGGATTTTCCCGTATTTTTTCATTTTCCAGATCACATACATAAAGTCCTGGGCCCTGTCAACCGTGAAACTGGGCACAATGAGCGTTCCGTTTACCGAGACGGTGTCGTCAATGATTTTTTTGAGGATCTCTTCGGTGGATGTTGTTGGGTGGAGCCTGTCGCCGTAGGTAGACTCCACGAAAAGGTAATCAGCATGTTCCGGTTTTTCCGGAGGGGGAAGCATCGGATCACCCGGCCTTCCGATATCTCCTGAAAAAACAAAACGCTTTTCCAGGAGGTCCATTTCAATGAAGCAGGCCCCCGGTATATGGGCTGCTTTCCTGAAACGGAACCGGGTTTTTCCTGTCAGTTTTATCCAGTCGTTATCGGGGTAGCCTTCAAGCAAAGGCATGGTGTGCTGCACATCTTTCAGGTTGTATAACGGCAATGCAGGGCTGTGCCTGGAATAACCATAATCATTGGCATGTTCTGCGTCCTCTTCCTGTATCCTGGCGCTGTCGGTCAGAATGATTTCCGCTATATCGCGCGTTGGGGCGGTGCAGTAGACGGGGCCTGAAAAACCCTGTTTCACAAGCCTGGGAAGATAACCGCAATGATCTAAATGGGCATGGGTAAGTATAACCGCATCAATTTCAGAAGGGGGGAAAGGAAGATCTTTCCAGTTCAGTTCCCTGAGGTATTTCAAACCCTGAAACAAACCGCAGTCGATCAGGATATTCAGTCCATCGGACGATATCAGGAATTTTGACCCGGTAACTGTGCCTGCGGCGCCAAGGAAGGTTATTTTAATAGAATTGTTTGAATTCATAAATTCAATTTTACATCCTTTATAATTGATTGTATTTTATTTATAATTCCACCGGGTACATACGAAAAGTCAGCTTCAAACCAGCTTGTTTTTGAAAAATCTGCCTTAATACCGTTGAGGAAAAAATCTTTATAAACAGCATACAAATCAATCAAATCATTATAACCCTGAAAATCACTCCTGATGTGTATGGCAGTGTAAATCTCATAGCTACAAAAGTAGCCATTTATTCCAATATCCTTCTCCACACCCTTTGCCTTAAATCCTCCGCTGTCTTTTTATTAACAATAGAGCCAAGGTATTCTTTGATAACTTTATCATTTTCTTCTTTTATGGGTTGTATTTCCTGCAGGGAGCGGGCCAATTCCTTTTCCTGAGTCGGGACCAGTACTTCTTCAATTCCTGTTTCAGCAAAGATTTTCAGATATCTGGCTTCAGCTTCGCTGGCACATTCAATGTATTTGTTTTTGCCGTAAACCAACTTCCAGCCAAAGAAGTCCTCAGTTTCCTCCGGATTTTGGTTGACTTTGGGAAGGCTGACTTTTTTCAGGTTTTTAAGTGAAAGTATATTTTCCCGGTAGTATTTCCCGATGTTTTCTTCGCCAGTCTTTTCCAGCAAATTTTCCACAAAGGCTTCAACATCAATCCCCTCTTTGATCTTTTTCTGCTTTGTTACACTTCCGGCTTTTTCAATCCTTGATTTCACCAGGTCAACAACCGCTTTATAAACCTCCAGTTGCTCCTCATCGGTCAGGCCAAGTATGTCACCCATGACGATTTGATCTAATTTACGGCGGTCATTACAAACGGAATTAAAAGTTAATACATCTTTTCTGTTTAAAATTTCTACAAGAGTATTCTCAATTTTTCTTTCTGACAGCTCACTAAAAATCTGAGTTATTTGATTTTTAAAATTTGAGGAAATGACCGAAAAATCAAGCACAGGTATTTTATATACCATCCAAACATCCATGTCTATAACATTTATTGCACCAGTTAAAGTTCTTCCATATAATTCATTAAATAAAGCTACAACTGTGCTGTTAAAAAAAGCACTGTATAGAGTTATATTCTTTGGGTCCTTTAAGAAAACAGGAAATAAGTTGTCGCTTGAATATATAGGAATTTCTGAATATGGAATTAAAAATCTGTCTCCTATTCTTCTGGGATAAAAAATATGAGCTTTATAATTATTCCCAAGATTAAACCAATTTTCTCCTCTTGAAGAGCAAGTTACACTTTTTGCTGGTATTAACTTGCCAAATTGTCGAATTTCCCCCTGAAGAATATATTTAAATACTTTTTTAGATTTGATTTTCTTTTTATCCTTTTTTATATAGAGAATCTTCCATAATAAATCATCTTTATTAATTGAAATTGACTTAGTTTGTTTGAATGATTTAAGAATATAATTTGGGACCCACCCTCCATCTTTTTCTTTTTGCATCCAGAATTCTTTTTCAATTCCTTTGGCTTTAATTTGTTCTTCCGTCAGGTAAAAAAAATCATTTGCTCCGGTTTTAATACCAAATTTTACTGTTGCAACTTCTTTCAAAGGAACAAGTTTACCTTTTCCTTTTTCAAGGATTTTGAAAAATATTTCAGGGGCTCGCAAATATTTTCCCCATTTAGCCCCTGCGTATTTTCCTGATTCTTCATCCACGCCTTCCTCCAATAAATCTTTTTGTAAAATTGGGAAAACACGAAAATCCTCATTTTCATATAGCTCGGAATGTGCAAGGATGGTTTTTCTGAAATCCGAGATTTTCTCCAGGCGTTCCACCTGTTTGTCCCAGTCATCGGAAGTTGCAGGGATAAAGTGCCGAAACGGCTTTTTCAGATATGTAAAGCGGACAGGGTTTTCATCCCGTTGTTTTTGCCTGTCGCATTTCTGCAGGATCACGATGCAGGTATTCACATCGGCATCAGTAAACCAACGCTCCACTTTCGACTCAATAATGGCCACTATTTTAAAATGTTTCAGGAAGAATTCCTGTAAACCTTTTCCATAATCCACATCCAGCCATGAGTTAGATATGATAAATCCCAAAAACTTATCCTCTTTTAAAAATTTCCAGGAATGGACAAAGAAATAGGCATGAATACCGGCCCGTTTGCCAATCTTTGCCAGTTGCCTGTTGCCATCGTACAGGGCGTTTTCGATTAACTTGTTTTTATTCACCCCGATATCAGGGATTTCTTCCTGCCTGGTATAGGGAGGATTACCGACGATGGCGTCAAACCATCTCGGATAGGTTATTTCGCGTTCAGTACCGCCAAGGGAGGCCGTCAGTCTTTTACGATAGCTCGATGGAATTTCAAATCCTTTTCCACTTACCTTTAATTCAAAAAAGTCTTCCTTGAGAATATTGGGATAGTTTTTATCAACTGCAAGATCCTTGATAGCAAGGTTTATGGTTGAGAGATGAGCCGGGAATTTGGCAATGTCATTTCCCCATACTTTCTGAAGTATCTCTTCGTGGGGTTTTTGAAGATTCATCAGTTTCAGGTGATGGTAAGCCCTGACAAGAAAAGTGCCTGCACCGCAGGATGGATCAAGCACTTTATCATCTTCGTGATGGACACAAAATTTAAGGATCAGGTCAACGACATCGGCATTGGTAAAGTATTGGCCTAAATTATGACGTTCTTCTGCCGGAATAAGGCGTTCGAAAATACGTCCGATGATATCAAAACCAAGTTTTGAAAAATCGTATTTCGACAAAAACAATACCAGGTCCTTAATTTCATGAACTATTGTCCAATTATCGGGGAAAGCAACAGAATCGATAAAATCGGTTGTATAAATCGTTTCGTAGTCGATTTTCAGCACATCATTAAAGTAACCCTGGAGAATTGATTGCAAGCGATCGCCTTTGCTAAGCCCTGAAGGAATTTCGAGCAGGTCAAGATCTTTTGGCCTTTTGTTCTGAAGCAGGTCGTAAAAAATAATTTTATTCACCAGCAAATAAGCAGTCTGCCTGGCAGCCTTATCATAATCCTGTTTTTGCCAAAGGAAATCCCATCCCTGTTCAAAAAACCACTTTTGCAATTCTTTAGAGAACGATTGATCCCTGTGGCATTTGTCTTCGATGATATCCGGGTAAATATTGCTCAAAACCCTTATTTTTTCATGCAAACGAAAAATGAGGTATTCATCAATCGGGTGTTTTGGTTCAGGCTCTTTTCCAAAATATATTTTAAACAGCTTTTCAACAAATTGTTTTAGTTGCTTTTTTGTGGGTTCTTTAAATTTAGAGTGTTCAATCTGATCAAGGTCGTAGATTTCTGAAAGTGAATACTTTTCTACAATCTGGTCGGCTTCGGCAAGCGTAGGGTCATTGGCTTCGGAAGTTTTCCACCATACCAGATCACGAAAGTTTGTTGTGCAAAAATATTTTGCCTGTCGTTGCTGGGCTTTATGCAGGGCATCCTGTTTTAATTCCTCAGAATAAACATCCCAGAAAGGTTGCTTACATTCAATAATGCAAATGATTGTTTTGCTTCCCGGCGATTCATAGATTTGAATGTCCGATCTTTTGCGATGACTGCTTTTTTCGACCTCTGCCAGGCCAATTTCAATTTTATTTTCCCTGGCAATTTCATTTACCCATTCAGCCATTTTTGCTGCCACCGTCCATTCGGTGTTATGTCCGGTAACATCAAAAGGACTCGGAACAGAGGTTTTAATCTTTTTTTGATTGCTCATGTTCTGTTAATACATCTTTCACTATTCTTCTTGCTATTTCAAATACCGCAGCTATACGAATCGCTTTTACCTCTCCCATCCCCTTTAGCTTTATCAAATCTGACAGAGGTTGATTCGCCAATCCTTTAAAAGATCCGTATTTATTAAAAATATCTTTTGCAATTTCATCAGCAGTTTTTCCAATGATGCCTGATGATATTAAAACAGCCAGAAGCTCAATGTCTGTAAGGCTTTCCGCTCCTTTCTCCCTTAACTTTCCCCCAGAATGCCGCCATTTTTGCATATGATTACCGATTAGATTTTTTCAAAGATATCATGAAATGTAATGAGCCAGGGGGCTTCAAAAAGCTTTTTTACCAACAGTATTATTAACCTAATGAACAGGAGTCTTTTATACAGTGGAAAAAGGCAATAGTCGTATTATTGAAATGAAAAGCCAGTAGCTGAACAATTATCGTTACAACTCTTCCTTTTTCAAAATACTCCCTTTTTCATCCAGCAGCAGCAGGAAGCGTTTCAGGGCATTGTCACGGATGATTACTTCGTATGAAACCGCAGTGCCTTTTTTCATGAAAACCATACTCAT